>CANFTU010000023.1 GCA_947450005.1 Comamonadaceae bacterium
CGTGATCGGGCAAGAATGCATTGAACAAATGCCGGCCATGCTGGCGCGCATGAAAGCTGCGCATGAGCAGCCTGACGCCGTGGTCGCCTGCGTAGGCGGCGGCAGCAATGCCATGGGGATTTTTTACCCCTACATTCCTTACGCCAACACCCGCCTGATCGGCGTCGAGGCGGCAGGCGCAGGCCTGGAAAGTGGAAAGCACTCGGCTTCGATCCAACGTGGCAGCCCGGGCGTTTTGCACGGCAACCGCACCTATGTCTTGCAGGATGACAACGGCCAGGTCACCGAGACGCACAGCATCAGCGCCGGCCTGGACTACCCCGGCGTCGGCCCCGAACACGCGTTTTTGAACGACATCGGCCGCGCCGAGTACGTCGGCATCACGGACGACGAGGCTTTGTCCGCATTCCATCACCTCTGCCGCACCGAGGGCATCATCCCGGCGCTGGAGTCCAGTCATGCGCTGTCGTACGCCATGAAGCTGGCCACAACCATGCGCCCGGACCAGTCCATCCTGGTCAACCTCTCGGGCCGGGGTGACAAAGATATCGGCACGGTGGCAGATCTGAGCAACGGTGACTTCTTCTGTCGCCCGAGCTGCCAAGGACAGTCGGTCAAAGGCGGTGCCGCGCCCAAAGAAGCCATCTTGACCTTCCACGGCGAGCGGGCCATCGCATGAACCAAGCGCACCGCATCCAAACGACGCTCGCGGCCTTGAAAGCCCAGGGACGTACCGCGCTGATTCCCTACATCACAGCGGGCTTTCCGTTTGCCGACATCACGCCCGATCTGATGCACGCCATGGTGCGCGGCGGAGCCGATGTTATTGAGCTCGGCGTTCCCTTCTCCGACCCCAGCGCGGACGGACCCGTGATTCAACGCTCCGGCGACCGCGCGCTGGCTTTCGGAATCGGCATGGCGCAGGTGCTGGAGATGGTGCGCGCCTTCCGCGCCACGGACACCCGCACGCCCATCGTGCTCATGGGCTACGCCAACCCGGTCGAGCGCTACGACCAAAAGCACAGCGCGCCTGCGGGCGCCAGTGCCTTTGTGCGCGATGCCGCAGCCGCGGGCGTGGACGGCGTACTCATCGTCGACTACCCGCCGGAAGAATGCGTGGCCTTCGCGGCCGATCTGCGCACCCACGGGATGGACCTGATTTTTTTACTGGCCCCCACCAGCACCGACGAACGGATGGCGCAGGTGGCGCGGGTCGCCAGCGGCTACGTGTATTACGTCTCGCTCAAAGGTGTGACCGGTTCCGGCGCGCTCGACACGGCGGCAGTGGAGGCCATGCTGCCGCGCATCCGCCAACACATTGACATTCCGGTGGGGGTGGGCTTTGGCATCCGCGACGCCGAGACGGCGAAGACTCTGGGGGCCGTGGCTGACGCCGTGGTCATCGGCAGCCGGATCATCCAATTGGTTGAAAATGAGCCCCGAGCCAGCGTCTGCCAGACCATGCAGACCTTTTTAGGCGACATCCGCCAGGCCTTGGACAGCAACGTCCCGTCACACTCTTGAGGAGCCCCGCATGAGCTGGATCGAAAAACTGCTACCCGCCAAAATCCAACCCAGCGACCCGACCGAGCGCCGCAGCGTGCCCGAAGGGTTGTGGATCAAGTGCCCGAGTTGCGAAACTGTTTTGTACAAGACAGACCTGGAGCAAAACCAAAACGTCTGCCCTACCTGCAGCCACCACCACCGCATCGGCGCACGGGCCCGTTTGAATGTGTTTCTGGACGGCGAAGGCCGTTATGAAATCGGCCAGGAAGTGCTGCCGGTTGATGCGCTCAAGTTCAAAGACAGCCGCAAATACACGGAGCGCCTGAAAGAGGCGCTGGAAAACACCGGCGAGACCGACGCGCTGGTGGTCATGGGTGGCAGCGTGCAGGGCATCGCGCTGGTGGCTGCGTGCTTCGAGTTTGAATTCATGGGTGGCAGCATGGGCTCAGTGGTGGGCGAGCGCTTTGTGCGCGGCGTGGAAACTGCGGTGGAGCAGAAAGTGCCCTTTCTGTGCTTTACCGCCACCGGTGGCGCGCGCATGCAAGAGGGTCTGCTCTCGCTCATGCAAATGGCCAAAACCAATGCGGCCCTGACCCGACTGGCCAAAAAGGGCCTGCCCTTTATCAGCGTGCTGACCGACCCGACCATGGGCGGCGTGTCAGCGGGCTTTGCTTTCCTGGGTGATGTGGTGATTGCCGAGCCCAAAGCGCTAATCGGTTTTGCCGGCCCCCGGGTGATCGAGTCCACCGTGCGGGTCACGCTGCCCGAAGGATTTCAACGCTCGGAGTTTTTGCAATCCAAGGGCGCTGTTGACATGATTTGCGACCGGCGCGAGCTGCGCAAAACCGTCGCCGAATCGCTGGCCATGCTGCAAAACCTGCCAGCCGACGCGGTGATCTGAACCGGTTCGCAACCTAGACCCAGGCCAGAACCCAGGCCTGGGCGCTGAGCATGACCAGGTTGGCGATCTGTAGCAGCACCAACAAAGCCAGCGGCGACAAATCAACCCCACCCACCAAGGGCAGATGCCGGCGGATCGGCGTCAACGGGGGTGCGACCAAACGGTCCAGCAGGTCCGATGCCTCTGACTGCATCTGGATCCACGACAGCATGGCGTACATCACGACCAAGCCGGTCAGCCCCGAGATCAGCAAACGCAGCACACCAAAAAATGCCATCACCGGCACGGAGACGCCATCACCCTGACCGCCCTGCAACAGCCACAATACACCGAACTGCGCCAACTCCAACAAAAACGTGGCGAGCAGACTGGCCACGTCCACCGCTGGAGTCCGTGGCAGCACGCGTCGCAGGGGCAGCACGATCCAATCGCTGAGCGCAAAAATAAAAGGACCCGCGGGGTTGCCGGCCCGCACCGACATCGGTATGCGCTGGAACTGCATATAGGCGCGTAACAAACACATTCCGGCTACCAGACCGACTGCGACATCGAGCAGCAAATAAACAATTTGGTAAATCATGTGGCGGGCTCTCACCCCGCTGCACAGTGCAGGGGGGTCCGAAGAATCATAGCGGCTCCATCCCCGCTCTTAAAATGCAGGTTTGCCCGGTATGCGCCGGCGCGCCACCTCCTATTCCCCTACCCCGCACACCCCATGTCAGAACCCAGCACACCAGCAGCCGCCCTTGATGAAAACCAGCTCATGCAAGAGCGGCGCGAGAAGCTCAAAGCCATCCGCGCGCGCCAGGCGCAGGGCCAGGGCGTGGCCTTTCCCAACGACTTCCAGCCCGACACCCAGGCCGCCGCCTTGTTTGAAGCCTATGAAGCGAAAGATGCAGCCGAGTTGCTGGCGCTGGGCGCGACCGTGAAAATTGCCGGGCGCATGATGCTCAAGCGTGTGATGGGCAAGGCCAGTTTTTGCACGCTGCAAGACGCTTCATTCGGACCCAGCGGTGGACGCATCCAGGTATATGTCAAGGGCGATGAAGTCGGCGAGGCGCTCTACGAAGATTTCAAGCACTGGGACTTGGGCGACATCGTGGCCGCAGAAGGTCGGGTTTTCAAAACCAAGACCGGCGAACTATCGATCCACGCCAGCAGTGTGCGCCTGCTGACCAAAAGCCTGCGGCCGATGCCCGACAAATTCCACGGCGTACACGACCAGGAAGTCAAATACCGCCAACGCTACATCGACCTGATGACCGACGAGAGCGCCCGCCGCCGCTTTGTGGCCCGCAGCAAAGCCGTCAGCGCCCTGCGCAATTTCATGGTCGCGCACGATTTTCTGGAGGTGGAAACCCCCATGCTGCATCCGATTCCGGGTGGCGCCAATGCGCGGCCATTCACCACACACCACAACGCGCTGGACCAGCAGATGTTTTTGCGCATTGCGCCCGAGCTGTATTTGAAGCGGCTGATTGTGGGTGGCTTCGAGCGCGTGTTTGAGATCAACCGCAACTTCCGCAACGAAGGCATTTCGGTACGGCACAACCCCGAATTCACCATGATGGAGTTCTACGCGGCGTATTGGAACTACCGCGACCTCATGACCTTCACCGAAAACCTGGTGCGCGATGCGGCACTGCAAGCCACCGGCAGCCTGCAGTTGACGTACGGAGGTCAGGCCGTTGACCTGGAGAAGCCGTTTGAGCGCCTGACAATCATCGAGGCGATTGAGAAGTACACCGAAGCAGGCGACAACGTGCGCAACGCCGACTGGCTGCGCCTGGAGTTGCGCAAGCTGGGGCTCACCGACGGTAAAAACCATCTCTCCAAGCGCACACTCGCAGGTCTGCAGGTTTTGTACTTTGAAGAAACCGTGGAGTCCAAGCTGTGGCAACCGACTTTTATTTGCGAGCACCCGGTCGAAATTTCACCGCTGGCACGCGCCAGCGATACCCAGCCCGATGTCACCGAGCGCTTTGAGCTCTACATTACCGGGCGCGAGTTCGGCAACGGATTCAGCGAACTCAATGACGCCGAAGACCAGGCCGCCCGCTTTCACGCCCAGGTGGCGGCCAAAGACGGCGGCGATGTGGAAGCCATGTTCTACGACCATGACTTTGTGCGCGCTTTAGAGTACGGCATGCCTCCGACCGGCGGCTGCGGCATCGGCATTGACCGACTCATGATGCTGCTAACCGACAGCCCCAGCATCCGAGACGTCATCTTGTTCCCCGCCTTGCGCAGAGAACACTGAAATCGCACTGAGTTGGTACAAGGGTCAGCCTACCGGACGCGCTGCACCATTCAGGTGCAATGTGACTGGCTCACTTATTGCTGAGCATGTTCCATCCCGGCCACCCCGGCTGGCGCAACACGGGTCATCACCATCGTGACGGTTGGAATCTTTAACGAAATGGTCTCCGCAGGCGGCGAGCCCCGCCCGCATTACGCCGCGCTCGACGAATGGCTCAAGAGCATCAGCAGCGAAACGGTCAAAGCCAAGCGCAATGAAGCCGATCTGATTTTCCGCCGCACCGGCATCACGTTTTCCCTGGGCGGCGAGGATGGCGGCACTGAGCGGCTGATTCCATCAGACCTGGTGCCGCGCATCATCGACAGTGCCGAATGGGCCTTTCTGGAACGCGGCCTGGTGCAACGCGTCAAAGCCATCAACATGTTTTTGCACGATGTGTACCACGGACAACATATCTTGAAGTCCGGTCTGGTGCCTGCCGACCAGGTGCTGGCCAACGCCCAGTTGATGCCCTTGATGATGGGCCTGGACCTGCCGCACCAGACCTACGCGCACATCACCGGCGTGGACATCATCCGCCACGCGGACGGTGACTTTTATGTACTCGAAGACAACCTGCGCGTGCCTTCCGGGGTGTCGTACATGCTGAGCAACCGCCATTTGATGATGCGGCTGTTCCCCGACCTGTTTTACCGCTATGCGGTGCGCCCGGTGGAACATTACCCCGCCCTGCTGCTGCAAACCCTGCGCAGCGCGACATTCGTAGAGCAGCCCACCATCGTGCTGCTGACGCCCGGGCGCTTCAACAGCGCCTATTTCGAGCACGCCTTTCTGGCCAAGCAAATGGGCATCGAGTTGGTCGAGGGCTCGGATTTATTCGTGCGCGGCGACCTCGTCTATATGCAAACCACCGAAGGCCCGCAACGCGTAGACGTGATCTACCGCCGCATCGACGACGCCTACATGGATCCCCTCGCGTTTGCCCCGGACTCCATGATCGGCGTGCCCGGGCTAGCGGCGGTGTACCGCATGGGCAACGTGGTGATTGCCAACGCGCTGGGTACTGGTGTCGCGGATGACAAATCCATTTACCCCTATGTCCCCGAAATGGTGCAGTTTTACCTGGGCGAGGAGCCGCTGCTCAAAAACGTGCAGACCTGGCAGTGCCGCAAACCGGCCGAACTGAGCTACGTGTTGGCGAATCTGGGGGAGCTGGTCGTCAAGGAAGTCCACGGCGCAGGCGGCTACGGCATGCTGGTCGGGCCGGCTTCCACCAAGGCCGAAATTGCCGACTTTGCCGAACGTGTGCGAGCCCGACCCGATAACTACATTGCCCAGCCCACGCTCAGCCTGTCGGCTTGCCCGACCTTTGTCGAACAAGGCCTGGCGCCGCGCCACATTGACCTGCGCCCGTTCGTGCTATCAGGCAAGACCACCACCATCGTCCCGGGCGGCTTGACGCGGGTGGCGCTGCGCGAAGGTTCGCTGGTGGTGAACTCCTCGCAAGGCGGCGGTACCAAAGACACCTGGGTGCTTGAAGCGCCGGAGGCCGCCTGATGCTCTCTCGCGTTGCCGCCCAGTTGTATTGGATGTCGCGCTACCTGGAGCGCGCCGAAAACATGGCCCGGATTCTGGATGTGGGCCAGTCGCTGGCCTTGCTGTCCTCACAAAACGGCCCGCGTGAGGCCGCGGAAGCTGCGCTGGAACCTCTGGTCATCACCGACACCGTTGCGGCCTTTCAGGCCACCGGCCGCGCCACCCGCGCTGACCAGGTGGCGCAGTTTCTGGCCTGGGACGAGAGCCATCCCTCCTCCATCGTCAACTGCATCAAGACCAGCCGCGAAAATGCCCGTGCGGTGCGTGGTGCCATGACCGCCGAAATGTGGGAATGCATCAACGACACCTGGATGGGCCTGATGCAGCGGCAAAACGCCTCGCGCAGCCGCAAGCCCGCCGCCGATACGACGTTTTTTGAATGGGTCAAGGAGCGCTCACACCTGTTTCGCGGCGTCACCTTTGCCACCATCCAGCGTGACCAGCCCTACCATTTCATCCGCCTGGGCACGCACATTGAGCGCGCTGACAACACCGCCCGGATCCTGTCGGTCAAAACCCGGGTCAAGCGCGAAGGCGGCACCGACCTGGTGGACGACTACTACCGCTTGGGCGCGGTACTGCGTTCGGTCAGCGCGCTGGAGGCCTACCGCGACACCTACCGCGACGCGATCAACCCGGACCGGGTTGCCGAGCTGCTGATCTTCAACCCGGGTTTCCCGCGCTCGCTCTTGTTTTGCACCGATATTTCGCGCCAGATCCTGGACCGCTTGCCACAACAGTCGGGGCGCATGGCGCGCCGCCACGCGGCAGAGTTGCTGGCCAAACTGCAATTTGGCAACCTCCAAGAGGTCTACGCCAGCGGCTTGGAAACGTATCTGGAAATGTTTGTCAAAGACACCATCGCCCTGGCCGACGCGGTGCACACCGACTACCTGGAAAACCTGGCATGAGCATCCGGGTCCGCCACGAAACCAGCTACCACTACGAGCAAGCGGTGCGCCGCAGCGTGCAAACCCTGCGCATCAGCCCGCCGAACACCGCCCGCCAAACGGTCATTCACTGGAAGCTGGATCTACCGGCTCCAGCGCGTGCTTGGACCGACGGCTTTGGCAACTTTTGCCATACGCTGGTACTCGACCAAGCGCACGACAGCATCCTGATTTGCGCGCACGGTGTGGTCGATGTGCGCGAGGGCGACATCGGCGAAGCCATCGGGCCGATGCCGCTGGAGGTTTTTCTGCGCCCCACCGCGCTGACGCTGATAGACCCCGCCATCCAGGAATTTTTGGCACCCTTGGCATCCACGGTACGCACCCGCCCGTTCATGGGCTTGCACGATCTGATGCTGGCGCTGATCGACCGCATGCCCTACGCCAGCGGCCATACCCGCGTCGGAGACAGCGCATCACAAGCGTTTGCGACGGGACGCGGCGTCTGCCAGGACCACACCCATGTGTTCCTGGCTTGCGCCCGCAGCCTGGGACTGGCTGCGCGGTATGTGAGCGGCTACATCCTCTCCAACGACCAGGGCCATGTAGCCAGCCACGCCTGGGCCGAGGTGTGGATTGGCGAGCGCTGGGTCGGATTTGACGTCAGCAACTCGCGCAGCGCCGGCTCCGAGCACATCCGCCTGGCCCAGGGCATGGACTACGCCGATACCTGCCCGGTGCGCGGCGTGCGCACGGGCGGCGGTACCGAATCCATGCACAGCTACGCTCAGGTAGAGTCGCAGCTTTCGTCGCAACAATAGCTTTTCTATGACCTACTGCGTAGCGATGTCGCTGGACGAGGGCATGCTGTTCGCCTCGGACTCGCGCACCAATGCCGGCCTCGACCACGTGTCGAGCTTTTGCAAGATGACGGTTTTTGAGCAAACCGGCCAAGGCGTGCTGGTGCTGCTCAACAGCGGCAACCTCGCCACCACCCAGCAAGTGGTCAGCCGCCTCAAAGCCCACGCCAAACACACCGACAAACCGCTGACGGAGATGGATTCGGTGTTTTCGGTGGCCGAGTTGCTCGGCAAGCACCTGCGCGCGGTAGTCAACCGCACGGAAGAGGAATCCATGGGGCAGACTGACGTCGATTTTTCCGCCACGTTTTTGCTGGGCGGCCAGTTGCGCGGCGAAGAACCCCGGTTGTTTCTGGTCTACCCGCAGGGCAATTTCATCGAAACCACGGCCGACACCGCCTTCTTTCAAATCGGCGAGAGCAAATACGGCAAACCGATTCTGGACCGCGTGGTGCAGCCCGCGCTGCCCCTATATGAGGCCGTCAAATGCGCACTGGTGTCCTTTGACTCCACTATCAAGAGTAACTTGAGCGTGGGGTTGCCAATCGACCTCGCGCTGGTGCGGCGCGACCAGTTCGCGGTCGCCATGCGCCACCGCATCGACGCCGATGACGCCTATTTCCGTCAACTGCGCACCGACTGGAGCCAGGGCCTACGCCGGGTGTTCAACGAACTGCCGGAACCTGGCTGGCTGCGCTGATCCGGGCCTGCTTACACTGCGCGCATGCCGGCGCAGCTCCCAGACCCTGTGGCCCACTTGCGGGAGTGGCTAAGCAAGCCCGCGCCCCGGGGGCGATGGCTGATCGGCTTGTCTGGTCTGCCCGGCTCGGGCAAAAGCACATTGGCGCAGCGCTGGGCGCACGTGATCAACGCGCAGATGGGCACCGAATGGGTAACCGCGCTGAGCATGGACGGCTTCCATCTCATACGGGCAGCGCTGGCCCGCTTTCCCGACCCGCAGGCCGCCCTCGCCCGCCGCGGCGCTCCCTGGACTTTTGATCCCCGGGCTCTGCGTGCGCACCTTGTGGCGCTGCGCGCTGGCGCATCCGTCGCATGGCCGGGCTTTGAGCATGCCGGGGGTGACCCGGTGCCCGGTGCGGTTAGCGTAGATTCGGAAACACGCTTGGCGCTGGTCGAAGGGCTGTACCTCCTGCATGACCAGAACGGGTGGGACGTGGCCAGCTGCTTTGACGAACACTGGTTTGTCGATGTCGACCGGGACACCGCAATGGCGCGCCTGGAAGACCGCCACATGGCGGCAAACCAGCAAAGCCGTGCGCAGGCGCGGGCGCGACTGGACAGCAACGACCGGCTTAACGCCGACATCGCGGCGGGCGCGCGCGCAAAGGCCCACTGGCTAGTCAGCAATCCAGCGCCACAGCCACCTGCCACACACGCCACATGACCGTCCGCCCCATCCCGCCAAGCCAGCTCGTCGCCAACCTGATGTGCATGCTGTCCATGCTGGTCTGGTCCATGGGCTTGCCGGCAGCCGACGTGCTGATCGGGCTGGTCCCGCCCCTGCCGCTCACGGCCGCGCGCATGACCCTGGCGTGCGCCTGCCTGCTGCCGATCTGGTGGTGGCGGGAGGGTACAGCGGTGCTGCGCAGCGCCAACTGGCCACGCGGTATTGCCATCGGCGGCTCGACGCTGGGTTTGGGCGCCTTTCTGATGGTGGCCGGACAGGGTCTGACCGACGCCGTGACCGTGGCCATCATTTCAGCCTCCATGCCGGTGGTGGGCATTGGCATCGAGGTGCTGCTGGACCGTCGCCGCGTCACGGCAGGTCTGGTTATCGGCTTGGTGCTCAGCGTGATTGGCGGCGTCATGGCCATGGACGGACGCGCCGGCGGCATGGGACTGGGCTGGGGCGCGGTCTTGTGTTTTGCGTCCGTGCTGGTCTACACCCTGGGTTCGCGCATGTCGGTGACATCCTTTCCCCAACTCACGCCGCTGGGACGCACCACGGTAACCCTGTGCGGCGCAGCCTTGGTCAGCACTGTGGCCGCCTTGGTCCACGCCGCGCTCGGGGGCCCGCAGCCGCAATGGGAGCAGCTCGGCTGGCCGCAGGCCGGCGCCTTGGCGATCTTTGCCATTGGCGCGATGGCACTGAGCCAGCTTTTGTGGATCAGCGCGGTGGGGCAGCTCGGCATAGCCCTGTCGTCCCTGCATATCAACGCCACCCCGTTCTACGTGATGCTGATGCTGTTTGCCCTGGGAGGCAGCTGGAGCTGGACCCAAGCTCTGGCGGCCGCGATTGTCGGCGTTGGGGTGCTGATCGCGCAGGACCTGATCCCCTTGCGTCGACGCCAAGCATCAAGCTAACGCCGTGTCCGTGCGACACACCGCACCGTATTGGTCATAATGCCGGCCTGTACTTACAGAGGTTTTCTTAGACCTTTTATGAAGATTTCGCGTTCTGTCCTGGTTTTTGTGCTCATCGGCTTGTGCAGCGGATGCGCCAGCCATTCGTCCAAGATGATTGGAAAGCTGCAAGATAAAAACCCGCAATTTGCGACTGCAGCATGCCAAAACGCCCGGCAAAACGCCGGTGTGCACGACGAAGTGCAAAACGCCAAACTCTGGGTAGGCCCATCGGTCTTGCTGCTAGCCGGGCCACTGGCCATCGTTCCGGTTTTTTTATCCGGCGTCGGCTTGAACACCATGGACCAAATGCAGGCCAACGAGATTGCCAAAAACTGCGGCGGCACAGCCGTTTCCCAGCAAGCGGTGGCGCAAAGCGTCGCAGTCGACAGTGCCCTTTCGCTCGGGCTGGGTGTTGCGGTCCCGGTACCGACGGTTCCGGCCGCCGGAGCGCGCTAAACGTCCCGAAAAAATCGGCGAATCAACCCAACGCCGTGCGCGCCCTATCAATCAGATAAGCGGCTCTATGCTCAGTCAAATGGTGGGATGCCAGGTGATTGCGGCCACGTTCTGACATTTCCTGACTCTGCTGTTGGTTGCGCAAGGCTTCGTCGAGCCTACGGTGCAAAGTTTGGACGTCACTAAACCGAAGGATGTGGGTTCCGTTTGAGAAATCATCTGGAATAAACAACGGGCTGCTGGCACTCAAGTGGACAGCGTTACACGCTGCGTTTTCCCAAAAACGGAAGGTGTCTTGGCCAGCACCCGGCAAGGACAGCACAACGTGGCAACTTTGCAGCGCCCTGTAATAGTCGTCCCGCCCCATGCGACCTTCCGGGAGGGGTTCACCTTCAGTAGGCAGTTGTGTGGCGGCAACCAAAGCGTCTGGAAAGTCCCGGGTGATGGATTCAAGCACTTTGCGGCGACCGTCGTCGAACGAGGAACCCAGAAAGCCCACGCTGTGGGTTTTCGGCGTCTTGTCCAAATCGCCGATCCATTGCAGAATTTCCATGGGTAATGCCATTGGCAGTGGAATACTGAAGTCGGTTCCATCCGTTTCCCGCCGGAAAATGACGAAAGGACCGGGGGCTATCCGCGCGGGCCGGTCCTCACCATCAATCAACGCGAGCCGCCTTGGCAGAGCAGGGAAATGTCGCTGCAACAAGCCAGCCGCACGGACATCACAGATGACCAAATCGAAATAATCGGAGGCCACCTTGGCGGGGATGTCATCGCGGTCGATCAAGCCCACGTCCGGTGCGAACCAGCCAGGACAGCGTTGGTTGTCCGGGCAGACGCCCAGGCCGAGTACGCCTTCATAAACGCAGTCTTTTCTGGGAAAGTCAACAACGGCGGGGCCTAGCAACTTGCGCAGGCCATGCAATAAAAGGTCCGGCCCGTAATTCGGATACGGATCGGTCAAAAACAGAATTTTCATGCGCCTTCCGTCGGTTGGTGAAATTCAAAAAACCGGCTAACGCAATGTTGAATCCTGCACCGGATCGGTTCCCACTGGTTTGCCAAACCACTTGTCCACGAATTTCCTTTGGTTTTCAGCGTGCACAGCACTCCTAAAGACGGAACGGCCAAAGTATTCAATCTGCGTATCTGCGGGTAATCCGGAAATACCCCAAACATGATCAAAATCGACAACCGGAACCGTCCAGCAGGCCAGATTCGCTTGAACTGCCTGAAGTCCGATGTCCCATTCCTCCATAAAAAAAGGACTGAAGCGGTTATCAAAGCTCAATTTACTCGCTACGAACCTTTCATGGTGAATGGCAAAACAAAAACCTGAGACGTCATGCGTGCACACAGGCTCGTTGAATTCACCTTTTTGAAAATACCGAAGCACTTTGAGCGTTGGGTAATCCAGCCACGAGCCTTGCGGCCCGACGATCACTGCGCGCGGTAGCGTCAAAACATAGTGCTCAAGTTCCTCTATGGCTTTAGGGCCGATATGCAAATCTGCGTTCAAGACGTAGACGACTTTGCCTTCGGCCAGTTGGAGGCCTTGATTCCAAGAACGGCTAACGCCCGGATTCAGATTGTTGTACGCGAATTTGTCGATGCGCGGGTGTGCTCTCAAGGCCTCAAAAACTTCTTGGCTGTTGAAAATACAGATCACCTCGCCCTGTACACCTGCCAGGTCATTGAGAAGGGTATGAATGTTGTAAAGGCTGTGCGGCGAAAAATTCAGAACCGGGATCACAAAGCTTCTGCTTACCGTTGGATTGAACATGACGATTAAGTTTGCAATAGAAATACCAAAGCTGAGCGCACCCTGCGCCACTCGGGCTCAGAAAGCATAAACCCAATCGGGTGCGGGTCGGCAAATACCGGCTGCACCAGCGCATGTTTTCGCAATTGAGCGATTTTTGCAAAACTTACATGCATTATTCTCGGTAGTAAAACGCCGCACTGCGCTGAAGTCCACGCGGCGCCACCTTGGAGCCTTTGCGATGAAAAAATTAATACGTTGGAACTTCGCCCTGTTGATGGGCCTCGCGTCCATCTCAGCTACTGCGGACCCCTTGCTTGGCCGCTGGATTTGCAGCTCACCGGCGGGCCAGGACATGGTCGAAATAACCCCTGACACGGTGGCATTGGTCAGCCTTTTGCAAGGCGCAACGGTCTATCCACGGAGCCCGTCCGGACCCGACAAACTGGTGCTGCAAACCAATCCACCCACCACATTGACGGCGAATCTTCAGCAAACCACTCTAAAACTCGCTAACACCACGCTCAAAATTGATCTCAACTGTGCCCCGCTATCAGGAAGCAGCTCCGCTCAGTTTGTCCCGTTGCGCACGGAAAACGGAGGCAGCCTGCTGGACGCAGACGTCTTAATCGCCAAATCCTTGTTGGAGTCTGATCAGGTCAAGAAGAATCTCAAAGGCCAATATGTGCTGGACCGCCTCAACGTGTGCATTGCAGATCCGGCCTTACCCCAATCGCTTTGGGGTGAAACGCGCCCCGTGCCCCGTTTGAGTACGCTGATGGAAAACAGCTTTCTATTCTGGGGGGCGCCATTGCCCTCAAAAGGCCGATCATCGGGTCGTGCATCGGATGAGTTGATTGACAGCAACTCGCCATGGCAAGGCGTTTTCAAGCGTTGGCTGGTCGGGAAAAACATTCTGGCGAAAAACGTCTTCATGCACTATTGCGATCCGCGCAGCCTGTCCAGCTATGTGGTGGTGGTTCCGAAAGTACTGGGACTTCCCATCAAACAGATTAACCAATATGTCTTTGAAGACGATTTCAATGACTTGGTGGAGGCGTTCAAAAATCTGGAGCAATACCAGCTGCAAAATTTTGGCGAAATCAAGATCAGCGAGATCGGCGTCTCCATTACCAAGGCGTATCTGGAAAAAGACAACGCTGAAAGCGATGTCCGTCGGCAGCAAACTGCACTCGAATCGCAGATCAAGGATCGACTTTCACAAGGTAACGACGACATTGTTTCTGCACTTATTCGCAAACAAGGCACAGGTCGCACGCAAAGCGATACCGAAAACGCCACACTGTGCTTGGTACAACTCAAAGTTAAGAAGCAGGCCATTGATGGCATGAGCTACGAACCTGTATTTGCCAAATGGGCCGCACGCAACGAGCGCGTTCAATTTGAAAAAATCGCCAAAACCCCCGAGGAGATGTTTGAAGCCATCAACCGCGGCGAATGCCAAAAGGTGGTCGGACACGCCAGCGCCATGACGCAAATCATCGAAGCGGCCAAGCGGGATAAATATGCCGTCAGCATTCATGCCATCACATCCGAGTTGTCGTTTTTGAATGCTTATGCAAAAAACCTGAAGCTTGAAAGCTTTGCAGAATGGGAGATTGCTGCGGCCATGAAGGCCACCCCCGGCCAATATCTTTCGCTCAAGAAACTGGGCCTGGGTCAACCCGATGACTTCAAACGTGCACTGGCCCAACCCGATGTAGCGGCCTACTTTAAAGTGACGGGAAAAACGGCTGAGACCGCCTCGGTCGGCGATTATCTGGGCTACAACGACGATCTGGAGCAAGGGAAAAAATCCGGGAAGTCTGCCGCCGCTTACCGGACAGAGACTAACCGTCGCCTGGAGATCGAGCGCCAGGAAGCGGCGGACCTAGCGGCCAGACGGGATCTGGCACGATCCAAAGTCAACCTGAATCTCAGCTTAATTTGCTATGGTGAAGACTACAACGCAGGAAACGAGTTACGCACGATTTTGGATATGTATGCCAGCAACACCAACATCATGGTCATCACGAATTACATGCAAAGCTCTCAAACCTGCAGCATGCGTCCTGCAAGCCAGGTTCACCGGGCAAGCCAGTTCACCGAATACCTGCGCCGCGGCAACCTCGTGGGAATTCGATCCAAACTCAATGTGCAGGGCGTCGGCTACTTGTATTCCTTCACACACCGGGAAAACTGGGACGTCGCCCCTTGACATAGCCGGGCCAACAAAAAAGCCCCGCTCTTGCGAAGCGGGGCTGAGTTGCTGGTTGATTTGGGGTGGCTGATGGGGCTCGAACCCACGACAACAGGAATCACAATCCTGGACTCTACCAACTGAGCTACAGCCACCGCAGAGGCCAGATTATAAGCAGAGGGAGCCCTTGTGCTGGCGGGGATCAACCCGCGTCCGCGGCCCCAACCGACTTGACACCGGGCTTAGGCGCATTGATCTGCACTTTGTAGCGCTGCTTGAGCAGCTGGTAATAGGCCTCCGCCTCGGCCCGACCTAAGAGCTGCGTGAATTGGGCACGTTCCTGCAGACTGGCTTGCGCGTCTGCGTCCTTGCGCGGCAGCACCTGGGTGACACGGGCCAGCGCATAACCCTGCGACGTCATATCAATACCCACCCATGCCGGTAGGGTGCTGGTATCCGCACGCAAAACGGCGTCTAGCACCACGCTGCTGACCTTGGGGGCTGCGTCGCGGGAAATCACGATCGCCTCGGGCAGTTTCGGTGGCGTGTTTTGAGCCTTCCATGTCGCCAGATCCGCTTCAGCGGCCTTCTTGGCCAAGGCCGTAGCCTGTTCCAACGCCAACTTGTCATGGACTTGGGCACGAACCTCGTCCAAGGCCAGAGCGCGCACCGGCACATGTTTGCTCACGCGAGCAGACACGAGCGTGTTGGGGGCCACTTCTATGGCCTCGGTGTTCTGCTTTTTGGCAATGGTGTCTGCATTAAAAATCGCCTCTAGAACCCGCGGTTGCGACAGAGCACCAGGCGACTTCGTGAGCGGCTTACGCAACACCCCGGACGCCTGTTTGATATCCAACTTGAGTTTGTCAGCCACAGGCTTGAGGCTGTCACCTTGCTCATAGACTGCATTGCTGAACACTTCAGCCACTTCGGCAAATTTGCGCTGCGCCTGCTGGGTCTTGTACTCCAACTCCAATTTGTCGCGAACACTCTCGAAGCTGGCTTGCTTAGGTTCCTTGATGTCGACGAGCTTGATGATGTGGTATCCGAAATCCGACTCCACAATCTCGCTGATCTCGCCCTTCTTCAAGGCGAATGCCGCATCCTCAAACTGCTTCACCATGGAGCCTTTAGAGAAATATCCCAGGTCCCCGCCCTGCGTTGCAGAAGCACTGTCCTGCGAGTTCTTGCGGGCCAGATCGGCAAAGCTGTCAGGCTTGGCCCGGACCTTGGCGAGCAGCGCCTGCGCAGTGGCCTTTGCCTTATCCCGCACATCAGCGGCCGCGTCTTTGGCCACCGCAATCAGGATGTGGCTGGCCTTACGCTCCTCTTTTCCAGCCAGACGCTGCGCGTTTTGTTCGTAATACGTCTTCAGATCCGCTTCGCTCACGGTCAGGCTGTTCCTCACCGCTTCCATATTCAAGACCACATACTCAATATCCGCCGACTCCGCGGACGCGAACTGGCCTTTGTTAGCGTCGTAGTACGCCTGAATTTCAGCATCGGTAGGCTTGACTTTGGCCAGGTAATCCGCTGGTTTGTAGTAGACCAACTGGACCTCGCGACGCTGAAAAAATGCATTCAGCGTTGCATCGGTGACCGCCTTGGTGGCAAATGCACTGCGCCCCACCGCTTGCTCGTTTTGGCGCAACAAAAACTCGTCGCGAACTTTGGCATCGAACTGAGCAGGCGCAAGGCCGTTGCCTTTGAGCAGCGCCTTGTAGGCTTCAATATCAAGCGACCCGTCCGCGCGGCGCATCGCGGCAATCGCAGGAAAGGCTTCAATTTCCTTGGCCAAGCGGGCGTCCGTCATGACCCTGGCACCCTCCTGCCCAGCTTCTTGCCACACCTTTTCGCGCACCATCCGCTCCAAGGTGGCATAGCGGGCCTCGGGCGAATCCAGCAACTTTGGATCTGCTTTCGGTGTTGCACTCCGGATGCGTTTGACCTCGTCCTGGTGCGCTGCATCCCACTCGGCCTGGCTGATACTGTGGCTACCCACTTTGGCAACCGAGTCCACGCTGGCCTTGATACCCCGGTAGCCCTGAACCCCGCTGAATACGAATCCCAAAATGATCAAGCCGTATAACGGGATCATGATGAGCTTGGAATACTTGCGAATCGATTCAAACATGGGGAATAACTCCAGGAAAACAAAAAGGCGAA
>CANFTU010000024.1 GCA_947450005.1 Comamonadaceae bacterium
GCACCAATATTGATTTTAAGGAACTAAGTTGGACCAAGATAATTTTGCCAAGCGCTTGCAGGAAGCCATCAAAGCGAAATACGGTGCGCGGGTTTCGGCGGCGCGCATCGCTCGCGATTTGGAGCATGCCAGCAAGTTTCAGATTCAGGTGACGTCTGAGGGTGTTCGCAAGTGGCTGCTTGGACAGTCAATTCCGCGCGCACAGACGGTTGCACACTTGGAGGTGATGCTGGGAACCCATTTGGTTTTCGGGCATTCAGTTTCCCGTTTCGCTGACATGAGTGAGGCCGAATTGATCGCATGCCGCGAACAAATCGACCAGGCACTCAAGGCTAAAGCCGAAGCTGCTTGAATCCCGGCTCGTGTGCCGGGCCCAAGTCTGTTGATGTGCCCTGTGGCGGCGGGGCGCTAGTCCACCTCGTCGGTCAGAGCCGGTGGGCCTGCGCGTTCTACAATGCATCCCCACTTCCAAGGTGCCTTTGGTGCCCATAGACTGCATTCATGCACAAGTCCAAAAACGCACCCCCTTCCGAGCCCGCAGCGCCTACTCAAGAACTGCCCGCACAGCGGGTTATCAAGAAGTACCCTAACCGCCGGCTGTACGACACACGGACTTCGAGTTACATCACGCTGGCAGAGATCAAGCAACTGGTGATGAACAGCGAACCGTTTTCGGTGGTGGACGCCAAAACCTCCGATGACATCAGCCGTAGCATATTGCTGCAAATTATTCTCGAAGAAGAGGCCGGCGGATCTCCGATGTTCACAGCACCTGTGCTGGAAAATATCATCCGCTTTTACGGCAACACCATGCAGGGTTTCATGGGTGGCTACCTGGAAAAAAATATGCAGGCGCTAGTCGATTTGCAGCGCACCGTGATTCCTGCCGCCATTGCCAACCCGCTGGCCAATCCACTGGGCAACAATGTGTTTTTGCAAATGCAAGAGCACATGCAAAAGCAGACAGAGCAGTTTTTATCCACATTTGTTCCTAAACGCTGATTGGCGTCGGCCGCAGGCGTTATCCAGTTATGTCCCATACCACTGTGGCTGCCGCTTCTGCGCAGCACGCCCCGCCCACCATCGGTTTCGTCAGCCTGGGCTGCCCCAAGGCCCTGACTGATTCGGAGCTTATCCTGACCCAGCTTAGCGCTGAGGGTTACCAGACCACCAAGACGTTTGCAGGCGCAGACCTGGTCATCGTGAATACCTGCGGCTTTATTGATGATGCCGTGCAAGAAAGCCTGGACACCATTGGCGAGGCGTTGTCCGAAAACGGCCGTGTGATCGTGACGGGCTGTCTAGGTGCCAAGACGGCGGGAGACGGCACTAATTTGGTTCGTCAGATGCACCCCAAAGTTCTGGCGGTGACCGGGCCGCATGCGACCCAGGAAGTGATGGACGCGGTCCACCTGAATCTACCCAAGCCGCATGATCCATTTTTAGACTTGACGCCCGCATCATTCGGGGTAGCGGGCATCAAACTGACGCCGCGCCACTACGCGTATTTGAAAATCAGTGAGGGCTGTAACCACCGCTGCACCTTTTGCATTATTCCTTCGATGCGTGGCGATTTGGTTTCCCGTCCGATTGGCGATGTGTTGAATGAGGCGCGTGCCTTGTTCGAGGGCGGGGTGAAAGAGCTGCTCGTGATCAGCCAGGATACGTCAGCCTATGGCGTTGATGTCCAATACCGCACCGGTTTTTGGGACGGAAAACCCATTAAGACCCGGATGCTGGAACTGGTGCAGGCGCTCGGTGAGCTGGCGCAGCCTTATGGCGCGTGGGTGCGTTTGCATTACGTCTACCCTTATCCGAGCGTGGATGCCGTGGTGCCGCTCATGGCATCGGGCCTGGTTTTGCCCTACCTCGATGTTCCGTTGCAACACAGCCACTCCGATGTGCTCAAGCGTATGAAGCGCCCGGCCAGTGGGGAACGCAACTTGGAGCGCATTGCCCAGTGGCGCAAAGAATGTCCGGACATTGTGGTGCGCAGCACTTTTATTGCCGGATTCCCCGGCGAGACGGAGGCGGAGTTTGAAGATCTGCTGGCTTTCGTGCGCGAAGCGCAGATTGACCGTGCAGGCTGTTTCGCTTACAGCGCGGTGGACGGTGCGCAGGCCAATCAGTTGTCGGGTATGTTGCCGATTGAACTGCGGGAGGAACGCCGCGCGCGCTTTATGGCCGTTGCCGAGCAGGTTTCTATTGACAAGTTGAAAAAGAGAATCGGCGCCAACATGCAAGTGCTGGTCGATTCCGCTCCCGGTTTGGGTAAAAAGGGCGGGGTTGGTCGCAGTTACGCGGATGCGCCGGAGATCGATGGGGTGGTGCGTTTGCTGCCGCCGGAGAAGGCCAGCAAAACCATGAAGACGGGTGAATTCACCCGGGCCCTTGTGGTGGGAACGCAAGGACACGACCTCGTCGCATTGCCGGTGTAACCTCTGAGGGCTGCAACACCAAGCCGCTTGAGAAAAATGAATTCCCGGGAAATTTGCCTGACAATGCGGCGGTCGTGCCGCTTTATAGATGGTGCCCAGGAAGGGACTCGAACCCCCACGAAGTTACTCGCTAGTACCTGAAACTAGTGCGTCTACCAATTCCGCCACCTGGGCTTTCAGGAAAGAGAGAGATTGTATCAAAACCCCCCCGACCCCCCTCAACGCCTTGGATGAAATCGAAGGTGTAGTCCTTGGACACCGTGATGGCCATGGATTTGTCTCCCGTGACGATGGCGCACCCGACATCTATTTGCCACCCAACGAGATGCGCGCGGTGCTGCATAAAGATCGCGTTAAGGCACGCATCGTGCGCAGCGACCGCAAAGGCCGGCCTGAAGGCCGGGTCGTAGAAATCATCGAACGCTCCAGCCAGCCCATCATCGGCCGCTTGTTGCACGAGAGCGGTGTCTGGCTGGTTGCGCCCGAGGACAAACGATACGGGCAAGACATTCTGATCCCCAAAGGCGCCACCGGCGTGGCGCGCGTTGGTCAGGTCGTGGTGGTCGAGTTGGTGGAGCCGCCTGCCTTGTTTGGCCAACCGGTAGGTCGCATCAAAGAGGTTCTGGGCGAGGTGGACGATCCGGGGATGGAGATTGAAATTGCGGTGCGCAAATACAGCGTACCGCATGAATTTTCACCCGCCTGTCTGGCGCTGACCCGCACCTTGCCGGACAAAGTCCGGGAGCAGGATTGGGCCGACCGCGTGGACTTGACCGATATTGCGCTAGTCACGATCGATGGTGAGGACGCGCGCGATTTCGACGATGCCGTGTACTGTGAGCCGATCAGCAAAGGCCGTGGGAAAAGCGCGGTCAAAGGCTGGCGTTTGCTGGTGGCAATCGCCGATGTGAGTCACTATGTGGAAAACGGTTCCGCGATTGATATCGACGCCTATGACCGGGCGACCAGCGTGTATTTCCCGCGCCGCGTGATTCCCATGCTGCCGGAAAAGCTTTCCAACGGCTTGTGTTCGCTCAATCCGGAAGTGGAACGGCTGTGCATGGTTTGCGACATGTTCATCAGCGTGGATGGCGAGGTGCAGGCGTACCAGTTTTACCCGGCGGTCATGTGGAGTCAGGCTCGCCTGACTTACACCGAAGTAGCCGCCATTCTGGGCAACACGCGTGGCCCCGAGGCCACACGCCGCAAAGCGCTGTTGCCGCATCTGCTGAATTTGCATGGTGTGTACCAGTCGTTGCTGACCTCGCGCCAAAGGCGTGGCGCGGTGGACTTCGAGACTACCGAAACCCAGATCGTTTGCGACGACAACGGCCGGATTGAAAAAATCGTGCCCCGTACCCGCAATGTCGCCCACCGGTTGATTGAGGAAGCCATGCTCGCAGCGAACGTGTGCAGCGCGGACTTCATTGCCCAGAGCAAGCACCCTGGCCTGTTCCGGGTGCACGAGGGCCCTACGCCTGAGAAAAAAGAGATCTTGCGCAACTACCTCAAGGCCATCGGCTTGGGGCTGACCATCAGCGACGATCCCAAGCCAGGCGAGTTCCAGCACATTGCCCAGGCCACCAAAGACCGGCCGGATGCTGCGCAAATCCATTCCATGCTGCTGCGCTCTATGCAGCAGGCGATTTACACGCCGCACAATAGCGGCCATTTCGGCCTCGCCTTCGACGCGTACACCCACTTCACCAGCCCCATCCGGCGCTACCCCGACCTGCTGGTGCACCGGGTGATCAAGGCGGTGTTGGAGAAAGACAAATACCGCCTGCCGGCCTTGCCCACGCCAGGTGAGGCACACGCCAAGCTGGCGCGGCGACTCGAGAAGAGTCTGGCCTCCAAGGTGGCCGATCCCAACATCAAGCCCAAAAAATCCAACGCCGAAGGCCTGGGCTGGGAAGCAGCCGGGCTGCATTGCAGCGCCAACGAGCGCCGCGCCGACGAGGCCAGCCGCGATGTGGAAGCGTGGTTGAAATGCAAGTACATGCGCGAGCACCTGGGCGAGGAATACGGCGGCGTGGTCAGTGCGGCCACCAGCTTTGGTCTGTTCGTCACCTTGGACGCCATGTATGTCGAAGGCTTGGTCCACATCACCGAATTGGGCGGTGAATACTTCCGCTTTGACGAGGCGCGCCAGGAGCTGCGCGGTGAACGCACTGGGATGCGCTACGCCATCGGTACCCGGGTGCGCATCCAGGTCAGCCGCGTCGATTTGGACGGACGGAAAATCGATTTCCGTTTGGTGCCTGACGAGCTGGCCGGCGCGGGTCGAGCCATACCGGAAAAGGCAAGCGAACGCAGCGACCGCGGCGACAAATCCGCCCGCCCATCGGCCAAACGCGCAGCGCCTGTTAAAGCGTTGGCGAAAGTGCCGGGCAAGCGTTCAGCCAGTGCCGGCCGCGCGGCTGCCCGCAGCGCTGAGCCGGCCGCCGCACCCCCAGGCAAACGGACCGCGCGCAAGTCCGCCGCCAAGCAGAGCAGCCGCAAGAAACGCTAATCCAGCGGGAACACCGCACCCTGCGGCGCGCTCGACAGGCGCTTGAGCAGCAGCCGGTAGGTGTCTAAGTCGAATGCCAATGGGGCTGGGTCGCTACGGGATTCAACGATGGACGCCAGTGCCTCCTCGTCTTGCACCGTTGCCAAGTGGCACCACTGGTCGAAGATGTGCACATCGGTGCGGCCAGTTCGGGTGTCATGCTCCCGCAGCGCCACCCGCCCGCAATAGGGCCACGCCTGCAGTCGCTGCGCCGCCAGGGCCAGTTGCAGGCGCAGGTGGTGCACACTGGTGCTTTCACGCCCGGCACATACGCCTTTGCATTGCCCGATCTGGCTGGCAAAACAGGCCCCTTTGCCCGATTCCAGCCCCAATGCTTGGGGGCACAGGCCGTGTTTCGTGGCCAGTTCCCGCAGGGACTCCAAGGCCTGCCGCTTGGAGCGGTAGACGCCGTAGAGCTGGCCCAATTCAGCGCTATCGATTGCGTCCATACGCACTAGTTCCAGCGAGGGTCGCGTTGCCGGATTGGCCGCCAGACGCCAGGCGCACAGCTGTTTTTCGCTGCGCAAGCGCCGGTTCAGCACCGGTTGCATTTCTTTGACCAGGCGCGACTCGAGCAACAGCGCGCCGAGCTCGCCAGCCGTTTCGCGCCACTCCACGCGCCGCACCTCTTGCACCAGACGCATCTCTTTGGCCACCCGTGCCGAGGCCTGGAAATGCGACAGCACACGCTTGCGCATGGTGATGCTTTTGCCGATGTACAGCGGCAAAGGGCCTTCACCGTACATCAGGTACACGCCGGGCGTGTCGGGGATGTCATGCACGGCGGTTTCGAGTTGCGGCGGCAGGCTGGCGCTGCCTTGCAGCAGCTGTTGTGCCGCCCTTTGCAGGGCTTCTTCGCCCAGCTCGGAGCGTGCGATCTCCAGCCAGGCCTGCACGACTTCCACGTCACCCATGGCGCGGTGCCGCGCCAGCGTCTGCAAACCGTGCCGGCTCAAAATCGCATCCAGGCCGTGGCTCTTGAATTGCGGGTAGAGCGCACGCGACAGCCGCACCGTGCACAAAGTTTTGATCTGCAGCTTGCGTTCCAAGCGCAGCAGTTCGTTGACGATAAAACCGTGGTCAAAGCGCACGTTGTGCGCGACCAGGACCGCGCCGTCCAATATGTCCAGCAGCTGGCGCGCCACCTCGTCAAAACCCGGGGCGGTTTGCACCATCGCGTCACTGATCCCGGTCAAGCCTTGGATGAAGGGTGGAATCCGCACCCCGGGGTTGACCAGCGTGCTCCAGCGCGCCACCTCTACACCGCCTTCAACGCGGACGGCCGCAATCTCGGTGATGCGGTCAACGGTAGCGTTGCCGCCGGTGGTTTCCAAGTCCAGCAGGACGTAGCAGGGCAGCACCAGCGCCCGCCTTCAAATGTCCAGGGCGTGGAAGCCGAAGTGGCCCGCTGCGCGGTCGGCAAAAAAGCAACGCAGTGTTTCCTGCACCGTGTGGAAAGCCAGCTCACCCCAAGGAATATCGGCTTCGTGGAAGAGCTGGGCTTCCATCGTCTCGGTGCCCGGGTCAAATTCCGCGCTGGTCAGCTGCGCGCGGTAAAACAAATGCACCTGTCCGACACGCGCCACATTGATCAGTGAGAACAGAGGACCCATGGTGAACTGCGCGCCGGCTTCTTCCACCGTCTCGCGGGCGGCACCTTCGGCGGTGGTCTCCTGCAGCTCCATGAAACCGGCCGGCAGCGTCCATTTGCCTTTGCGTGGCTCGATGTTGCGCTTGCACAACAAAACCTGCTCACCCCAGACCGGAATGGTGCCCACAACGTTCAACGGGTTTTCGTAGTGCACCAAATGGCAGGCGCTGCAGATGGCGCGCTCTTTGGTGTCGCCGTCGTCGGGTATCCGGTAGCGCGTGGATGCGCCACAGGCTTTGCAGTGTTGGATGGCCGCACGCATCAAGGCGGTTTCTTAAACGCCGTCAAGCAGCACTTGAAAGTGCTCCACCAGCGGTGGTCCGGCGAAAAACGGCCCGACGATGCCGCGCCATTGCGTAAACGCTTCGGACTGCCGAAAGCCCACGGTGTGGTCCTCCAGCGTGTCCCATTGGATTTGCAGCACGTAGCGTTCGGGGGTTTCCATGCAGTGGTGCACGGACGCGGTGCGAAAACCATGCGCGCCCGAGACCACGGTGCGTAGGCCGCGGGTAATGGCTTCGTCAAATGCGGCGTTTTGGCCGGTGTGGATGCGGATGTCGGCTATTTCCAAAATCATGGCGAGGTTTCCTGTGGATGTCGGGCCGGATGGTAACGGCCCTCCATGACCTGCCGCCGCTTTGGGGCTTTGGGTATGCTGTGCCGATGATGCAATCCGCTGTGAATGACCGGTTTCACCCCGATTGGCTGCGCCCGCAGTGGCCTGCGCCTGCGCGTGTCCGGGCCGTCTGCACCACGCGTGCGGGCGGTACCAGCCCGGCGCCGTTTGACAGCTTCAATCTCGGTGATCGGGTCGGTGACGACCCCCTGCGGGTCACGGCCCACAGGGCCAATCTGGGTCGTGTTTTGGGTGCGCGGCCGGTTTTTCTGCACCAGGTACACGGGGTGGACGTCTTAGAAGCCCATGCCGACACGCCCGATGGTGCGCAGGCCGACGGCGCGCACACCCGCCAACGCGGTCTGGCTTGCATCGCGCAGGTGGCCGATTGCCTGCCGATCTTGTTGTGCGACCGTGCGGGAGAGCAGGTGGCGGCCCTGCATGCGGGTTGGCGCGGCCTGGCGGGTGCCGGTCGCGCGGGCGTGGTCGAGCAGGGCGTGGGCGTAATGGATGCCGGCCCGGGACAGCTCCTGGCCTGGATGGGCCCTTGTATCGGCCCGCACGCATTTGAGGTGGGGGAGGATGTGCGGCAGGCTTTTATGCACGTGGATCCTTCCGCCGCAGCCTGCTTCAGTGCCCTGCGGGCGGGCAAGTGGCTGGCCGATTTGCCCGCGTTGGCGCGCAAGCGCTTGCAGGCAGCTGGCGTGCAGGAAATTTATGGCAACGATGGTTCGCCCGCATGGTGCACCGTGTCACAGGCCGGGCGTTTTTTCTCTTTCAGGCGCGACGGTATCTGCGGGCGCATGGCTGCTGCCATCGCCTTGGCTTGAGTCCTGCGGCGCGGCGTTCCGGCCGGTTTGCGACAGCTCTGTCTGGCGGTTGGCGCGCCTGCGCGCCGGGGAACCCATGAGGTACAACATCAGTCCCACCGGGAGCAGCCCGTAGAGTAAAAAGGTGATCCCCGCCCCCAAAAGGGTGCCAATCGTGCTGGTGGCTTCGGCCACCGCCATCATGAAAGCGACGTACAACCACACGAACGGAACGATGTACATAGACAAATTTGTTGGTGAATAGCGTCCGATAAGCCCGCTTCGTAAGGAAAGCCCATCCCGGCCCTGAGATACTCGGGGCAAACCCAAGGAGTATGCATGTCCGTTGATTCCCCGGCCTCCCAGCCCTTGGAGGCCTTATTTGCTGGATGGCGTCAGCTGGTTGACCACATGCCGCCCATGCACATGGAGCCTTCCAAACTGGCGGCGGTCCAAGCCGACTTTCAGGAACAGATTACCGCTTTGATGGCCATGGGGCCGCAGGCCACGGGCATCAGCGCGGACCGGCGCTTTGCCGATGCATCTTGGGCCCACAACCCCCTGGCCTCACACGCTGCCGCTGCCCATTTGATCCAGACCCGCGCGCTGGCCGGTCTGGTCGACGCGGTGCGTGCCGATGCCAAAACCGTGGCGCGCCTGCGTTTTGCGGTAGAACAGTGGGCAGCGGCCAGTGCGCCCAGCAATTTTCTGGCGTTCAACGCCAAAGCGCAAAAACTGGCGATCGAGACCCAGGGCCAAAGTATTGCCAAAGGGCTGCAAAACCTCATCCATGACCTGGGTCAGGGCCATGTGTCGATGACCGACGAGAGCGTGTTCACGGTCGGGCAGAACGTGGCGACCACCGAGGGCGCGGTGGTGTTCGAGAACGAACTCTTCCAGCTGCTCGAATACAAGCCCCTCACAGCGCAGGTGTTTGAGAAGCCATTCCTCATCGTGCCGCCCTGCATCAACAAGTTTTACATCCTGGACCTGCAACCCGAGAACTCGCTGATCCGCTACGCCGTGGCCCAAGGCCATCGCACTTTTGTGGTCAGCTGGCGTAATGCTGACGAATCCGTTGCGCAAAAAACCTGGGACGACTACATCCAGGATGCGGTGATCCGCGCCATTGACGTCACGCGCGCCATCGGCTCCAAGTCCAAAGGCGACGGCGCCATCAACGCGCTGGGCTTTTGCGTGGGCGGAACCATGCTGGGAACGGCGCTGGCGGTGCTGGCAGCGCGCGGTGAAAAGCCGGTGGCCAGCGCCACGTTCTTGACCACGCTGCTGGATTTTTCCAACACCGGCGTGCTCGATGTGTTCATCGACGAGTCTTTTGTGGACTACCGCGAGCGCGAGATGGGGCAGGGCGGCTTGATGAAGGGGCGCGATCTGGCCACAACCTTCAGCTTTTTGCGTCCCAACGAGCTGGTTTGGAATTACGTGGTCGGCAATTATTTACAAGGCGAGTCGCCGCCGCCTTTCGATTTGCTGTACTGGAATTCCGATGCCACCAACCTGCCGGGCCCGTTCTACGCGTGGTACCTGCGCAACACCTACCTGGAAAACAAACTGGTCGAGCCCGGCGCGGCGACCGTGTGCGGCGAGGCGGTGGATTTGGGTGCCGTGGACATTCCGGTCTACCTGTACGCCTCGCGCGAGGACCACATCGTGCCCGCCGATGGTGCCTACGCCTCTACGCAGGTGCTGGGCGGGCCGGTCCGCTTTGTGATGGGCGCCTCAGGCCATATTGCCGGAGTCATCAATCCACCGGCCAAGAAAAAACGCAGCCACTGGATCCGTCCCGACGGCCGCCTTCCCGCCAGCCACGCCGCCTGGATGGAGGGAGCCACCGAACATCCGGGCAGCTGGTGGACCGACTGGTCCAACTGGTTGGCCAGCCACGGTGGCAAACGCATTCCGGCACCCAAAACTTACGGCAAAGCTGGCTTCAAGCCGCTGATGCCCGCGCCGGGAACCTACGTGCTGGCCAAAGCCTGAATTTCCTTTCACTCACTATTTTTTGGAGTACTTCACCATGCAAGACATCGTTATCGTCGCGGCCACCCGCACCGCTGTGGGCAAATTCGGTGGCAGCCTGGCCAAAGTGACCGCGCCTGAGTTGGGCGCGACCGTGATCAAAAACCTGCTGGAGCGCACCGGCGTGGGCGCGGACCAGATCGGCGAAGTCATCATGGGCCAGGTGCTGGCAGCCGGCGCCGGACAAAACCCGGCGCGCCAGTCGCTGATGAAAAGCGGTGTGGCCAAAGAAACCCCGGCGCTGACCATCAACGCGGTGTGCGGTTCCGGTCTGAAGGCCGTGATGCTGGCGGCGCAGGCCGTGGCCTGGGGCGATAGCGAGATCGTGATTGCCGGTGGCCAGGAAAACATGAGCGCTTCGCCCCACGTGCTGCTGGGCAGCCGCGACGGCCAGCGCATGGGGAACTGGAATATGGTCGACTCCATGATTGTTGACGGCCTGTGGGATGTCTACAACCAGTACCACATGGGCATCACTGCGGAGAATGTGGCCAAAGCCCACAGCATCAGCCGTGACATGCAAGACGCGCTAGCCCTGGCCAGCCAGCAAAAAGCTGCCGCAGCGCAAGACGCAGGCAAGTTCGTTGATGAGATCGTACCGGTCAGCATCCCCCAGCGCAAAGGTGACCCGGTTGTCTTTGCTGCCGATGAATTCATCAACCGCAAGACCGATGCCACGGCCTTGGCCGGTCTGCGTCCCGCGTTTGACAAGGCCGGTGGTGTCACCGCCGGTAACGCATCGGGCATCAACGACGGTGCAGCCGCCGTGATGGTGATGACGGCCAAAAAAGCGGCTGCCTTGGGCCTGACGCCGCTGGGCCGCATTGCCAGCTTTGCCACCAGCGGCCTGGATCCGGCCATGATGGGCATGGGCCCGGTGAGCGCTTCGCAAAAGGCGCTGGCGCGCGCGGGTTGGAAGGCGCAGGACCTGGATCTGCTGGAAATCAACGAAGCCTTTGCTGCGCAGGCCTGTGCTGTGAACCAGGCCATGGGCTGGGACACGTCCAAGGTCAACGTCAACGGTGGCGCGATCGCCATCGGCCACCCGATTGGTGCGTCCGGTTGCCGCATTCTGGTGACCTTGTTGCATGAGATGGGTCGCCGCGGTGCCAAAAAGGGCATCGCCAGTTTGTGCATCGGTGGTGGCATGGGCGTGGCCTTAACCATCGAGCGTTAATTTTTCTGCAGGTTTTATTTACTACAAGGAGACAAAGATGAGTCAGAAAGTTGCTTACGTTACCGGCGGCATGGGCGGCATCGGTACCGCCATTTGCCAGCGCCTGCACAAAGAAGGCTTCAAAGTAATCGCCGGTTGCGGTCCTACCCGTGACCACGCCAAGTGGCTGGCCGAGCAGTCCGCGTTGGGCTACACCTTTTACGCGTCAGTAGGTAATGTGGGCGACTGGGATTCCACCGTGGCTGCCTTCACCAAGACCAAGGCGGAACATGGCGTGATTGATGTGCTGGTGAACAACGCCGGTATCACCCGTGATCGCATGTTCTTGAAAATGAGCCGCGAAGACTGGGATATGGTGATCGAGACCAACCTCAATTCCATGTTCAATGTGACCAAACAAGTGGTCGCCGACATGGTTGAAAAAGGCTGGGGCCGCATCATCAACATTTCGTCGGTCAACGGCGAAAAAGGTCAGGCCGGTCAGACCAATTATTCGGCTGCCAAAGCGGGCATGCATGGATTTTCGATGGCGCTGGCGCAGGAACTGGCGACCAAAGGCGTGACCGTCAACACCGTCAGCCCCGGCTACATCGGTACCGACATGGTCAAAGCCATCCGCGAAGATGTGCTGGCCAAGATTGTCGCAACGGTGCCGGTCAAGCGCCTGGGTGAGCCCAGCGAGATTGCATCCATCATTGCCTGGTTGGCGTCGGAAGAGGGTGGTTACGCCACCGGCGCCGACTTCTCGGTGAACGGCGGATTGCACATGGGCTAAGGCCTGGCGTCAGCGCTGGGAAAAAACCCGCTTCGGCGGGTTTTTTTATTCGCCCGACAAGCCCTTGTGCAGCATGTAGATGCACAGGCCGTAGAGCAGGACCGCAAAAATCCGGCGCAAGGCGATCATGGGGAGGCGGTGCGCCATTTTTGCGCCCAAAGGCGCGGTCCAGATGCTGCACGAGGCGGTGACCAACAGGCCCGGCAGCCAGATATAACCCAGCGACCAGGGAGGCAAGCCCGGCGCTTCCCAGCCCCCGGCGACGTAGCCCAGGCTGTTGAAAAACGCAATGGGAAAGCCCAAGGCGGCGCTGGTGCTCACCGCGTTGATCATCGCCACGTTGTGCGCCAGCATGTAGGGAACGCTGACAAAACCGCCACCCGCACCCACCAGTCCGGACAAGAAGCCGATCGCAACCCCGGCGGCGCTTTGGCCCACCGCGCCCGGCAAGCGGCGGCTGGCGCGGGGCTGCTTGTTGAGCAGCATCTGGGTCGCTGAAAAACCCACAAAGGCGGCAAACACCAGCGACACGGTGTGGCCCTTGAGCACCGCGAATACGCCCGCGCTGGCCAGTGCGCCGCCCAGCGCAATGCCGGGCGCCAGTGATTTGACAATATCCCAGCGCACCGTGCCGCGCTTGTGGTGCGCGCGCAGGCTCGACAGACTGGTGAATGCAATCATCGCCATGGAGGTGGCAATCGCGACTTTCACGCCCGCGTCCGTTCCCACGCCGCGCTGGGCCAGGATGATGGTCATAAAGGGCGCAATCAGCATGCCGCCGCCGATGCCCAGAAGCCCCGCCATGAACCCGGCGCACAGTCCCAGGGCCGCGAGTTCAGCAATCAGTTGCGGCTCAAACATGTTTCCGGTCGGGGGGGTGGGTGGAGAAGGAAGGAGGGGTGCGGTGCGGGGAAAGTGTCTGCGGAAACCACCGGGCCGGCATCCTAAACCGCAGTTTAGGTGGGCGAGGTCAGCACCCCATCGGGTTCATCTGACGCGAGATGATCGCGCTAGGGGGGCGATATTCCAAGCCCTGGCTCAATGAGCATTGGTAAAGGAAATCAAAAGCCCAACAGTTCCGCAGACGGGCCCATTGTAGGCCGCGGATATCCGAATCTAAAGGAGCTTTCCGTCGTCGCCCAGGACTTTGTCCAAGCGGCGCAGCAGCGGCTCGAGCAGCACGTCGCTTTGGCGGCGGTTCAGGGTCAGCGGCATCGGGTCTGCCGTGCTGGGCTCACTGCCGTTTTCCGTGTTGCTGGCGTTGGCTTCAAATGCCAGGTTCAGAGCGGCCAAGACCGCAATCCGGTCGCGTGCTTTGATTTTTCCGCCGTCCCGGATCTTGCACATGGCGGTGTCCACCCGGTTGACCGCGGCCATCAGCTTGGCCTCACCGCCCTCGGGACACCCCAGCAAATAGCCGTGGCCCATGATTTGAACTTCCAGCTGTTTCATCCGGCGTGCCGCTGGTCTGTCGAAACCATCGATTCAGGGTCGGGCGCGTTTGTGGGTAGCCTGTCCAAGAGGGCCTCGATACGTCCACGCGCCGCAGACAGGCGCGAACGCAGCGAGTCGCGTTCCTGGGTCAGCGTATGTACCTGCCCGGACAGCAGCGCGTTGGTGCGTTGGAGTTCCTCGTAGCGCACCAGGAGCCGCTCGACGCGCTCGGCGATTTGTTCGACGGTGGACTCGGGGTGCATAGCGCCGCATTGTAGGTCGCATCCGCAACACGCCCCCGCCAGGGCGCACCTACAATGCGCCCGTTGGTGCTCGCGCTGTGGTTCGCATGGCGCAGTTCAACGGGAAGCAGGAGGGAAGGCGTCACATCCGCCAACCTAACCTGCGCTGCCCCCGCAACGGTAAGTGGACGAACCGACTCCGGTTCCGGCTCCATCCTGGCCACTGAGCGTCTTGAACACGCGCTTGGGAAGGCGATGGAGTTTGTTTCACCAGCCCGGATACCGGCCAACACGGTGGTTGTGCGCGCGTCGCACAGCCGTGACGTCCATGCGCTGTCGGGGAAGACGGCGAGGGCTCTCGTTGATGGTTCACTTTTATGAAAACTGGATTTTTTCTTGCGCGCTGTGGCGCGGTCGCGGCGTTTGGCACGCTGTTTTCTCCTGTTTCTGTGTGGGCGCAAGACGCTGCTGAAACCACAACCCTGCCTGAGGTGGTGGTGACAGCGAGTCGCTTTGCCCGCCCGGTCAAGGAGGTTCTGGCAGATGTAACGGTGATTGACCGGCAGCAGATTGAGGAGAGTGGGGCGACGACCGTTCGGCAACTTTTATCTGTCCAACCAGGGGTTCAGGTTGGAGGTTCCACACCCGGGGGCGACAAGGTCTATATCCGTGGTGGTGAGGCCCGAATGACCGGTTTGTTCATTGATGGCGTTCGTATTGGGGGGCAGGACGGCAACCAATTAGGAGGTGGCGTCAATTGGGAGTTGATTCCTTTAGGCGATATCGAACGCATCGAAATTGTGCGTGGCCCCAGTAGCGTCTTGTACGGTGCAGATGCGATGGCGGGTGTCGTTCAAATTTTTACCCGTAAAGGTCAACCAGGCTTTTTCCCCACCATTTCCATCGGTGGAGGCAGCTACAACACACAGAAGGTGACTGCCGGCGCGCGCGGCGGGGTGGGTGATTGGGATTACGCCATGAATATCTCCTCATCTCAAACAGACGGGTTTGACAACTACAAAACCGTCAAACACACGCCCAGTACAGAAGGTTCATTCAACACCGACGCCAACCTGCGCCTCGGCTACAAGGTCAACGATGCCCATCGCTTGGATGTGAGCAGCAGCCAAAATCGTCTGCAGTACCGCTCTGTTGACGTTTATGGCGCGAACAATTACGTCGATACGACAACGAGTGGCACCGTGCAGGCCTCCGGTGTGAGCTGGGCGGCCCGCTGGTCGGACACCCTCAGCAGCACGGCCCGGATTACCCGCTCGCTCACATCGGCCATGAGCAATACCGATCCAAGCTGGGACTATTTCACGGTGCTGGACGGCATTAGCGCGGATGCGCAGTGGAAGGGATTAGGGGGGTTATGGAGTCCTTTTGTAGAGCAGAAAAGAGATGCTTTCTCAGCCACAAAGAATGCCTACAACACAGCGGTCAGTGCGAACAGGACGGTCGCGGCGACAGGCCTTGGCTACGCCACAACCTGGGGTGCAAGCGAATTTCAACTGAACGCCCGCCGCGATGCCGATAGTGACTATGGGCCCAATACGACTGGCGCGCTGTCCTACGCCTACCTGCTGACTCCGGCGCTTCGCGCAGGCGCATCGACCGGCACGTCTTACCGTACGCCAACGCTGGAGCAGTTACGCGGCTATTACGGAAGCACGAACCTCAGCTCGGAAAGCAGCCGTAACAATGAAGCCAGCCTTTCGTACCTCCAAAATGGCAGCGAGGCACGTTTTGTGTACTACACCAACACCTACGAGAACCTTTTGTCATCCTCGGCGAGTTCGACCTCTTGTTCTGCGGGCTCTTACTGTTGGTACAACGTCAACCGGGCATCGGTCGAAGGCGTGACCTTGTCCGGGGCGCACAGCCTGGGCGGTATCCGTTTGACCGGGTCCTTGGATTTACTGAACCCGCGAAACAACGTCACCGGCAAATACCTGACTCTGCGCGCGCAGCAGGTACTGGTGCTGGGCGCGGAAATGCCTTGGCATGATTGGGTTCTGGGCGCCGAGATGCAAGACGTGGGTGCAAGTTATGACAATGCGACAAACACCACCGTGAACCGGGCATACACCTTGCTCAATGTGCGGGCGCTCTACAACGTGGACAAAGAGTGGACCTTGGCGATGCGGATCAACAACGCCACCGACCAAACCTACCAGCAGGTCAGCGGATACGCGACACCCGGTTGCAATTTCTTTGTAACCCTGCAATGGGCTCCCAAATAGCGCGTGGCGGATACTGCTCCCCATGCGCCTCACCCCCCAACGCATCGTCTGCCTCACCGAGGAAACCACGGAGTGGTTGTACCTGCTGGGGCAGGAGGCGCGGATTGTGGGGATTTCGGGCTACACCGTGCGCCCATCGCAGGCGCGGCGGGATAAGCCCAAGGTCAGCGCGTTTTTGAGTGCGAAGATTGACAAAATTTTGGCGCTCAAGCCTGACTGCGTGTTTGGTTTCTCCGATTTGCAGGCCGACATCGCTGCGGCGTTGATCCGCCACGGCGTGCAGGTCACGGTGTTCAATCAACGCAGCGTAGAAGAAATTTTCTCCATGCTGTACCAAGTTGCCGCGATGGTGGGCGAGGCGCAGCAGGGGCTGGAGCGTATTGCTGTGTGGCGTGCGGAGCTTGACGCTATGCGCGCCCGTGTTCTTGCTTTGCAAGCGCAGGGCGCGCGCCGGCCGCGCGTGTACTTTGAGGAGTGGGACACGCCGCAGATCAGCGCGATCCGCTGGGTGTCCGAGTTGATGGGCATTGCCGGGGGCGACGATATTTTTCCGGAACTGGCCTTGGAGTCGCTGGGCAAAAACCGCATCCTGGCCGACGGCGACGCCGTCTTGCGCCACGCGCCCGACATCATCATCGGCTCCTGGTGCGGCAAAAAATTCCGCCCTGAAAGCGTCGCGGCGCGGCCCGGTTGGGACGCGCTGGCCGCCGTACGCAACGGCGAGTTGTACGAGATCAAATCGCCGCTGATTCTGCAACCCGGGCCGGCGGCCCTGACCGATGGACTGGCCGCTTTGCACCGCATCTGCGCGGGCTGGATGGAGCGGTCC
>CANFTU010000025.1 GCA_947450005.1 Comamonadaceae bacterium
AGGATGTCCGCGACGGAATCCCAGGCTTGGTTGTCCAGCAGCAGCCCGCCCAGTACGCTGGACTCGCCCTCTACCGAATGCGGCGGGACGCGCAACTGCGCGATTTGCCGGTCCGGCGTTGCGTCGTTGCTGCTTCCCACTTCCATAGATTCTCCAAAGAAAAAGCCGCTCGGCGTGAACCCAGCGGCTTCTTGTCAGGGCTTCAATTAGGCCGTTTCGCCGTACACCGAAACCGTGATATCCACCACCACATCCGTGTGCAAGGCCACCGCAACCGTAGTATCGCCTACGGTTTTGATTGGGCCGTTGGGCATACGCACCGAGGCCTTGGGCACTTTGTAGCCGGTTTTGCCCAGCTCTTCAGCAATATCAAAGTTGGTAACCGAACCGAACAAGCGTCCATCCACCCCAGCCTTTTGGGTCAATTTAATGGTCGAGCCAGCCAGCTTGTCGCCCAGCGCGGACGCTTCGGCCAGCTTGGCAGCAGCGGCAGCCTCGAGCTCTTTGCGGCGGGCTTCAAATTCCGCCTTTGCGGTCTCCGTGGCACGGCGCGCACGGCCTGCGGGAATCAGAAAGTTACGGGCGTAACCATCTTTCACTTTGACAATCTCACCGAGATTGCCCAAATTAACGACCTTGTCGAGAAGAATAATTTCCATGCTGGTGCTCCTCAAATTTTGTGCTGGTCGCTGTATGGCAACAGGGCTAAGAAACGGGCACGCTTGATGGCCGTGTTCAACTGGCGTTGAAAAATCGCGCGGGTGCCGGTCAGGCGAGCCGGAATGATTTTTCCGTTTTCCGCGATGAAGTCACGCAAGGTGTCGATGTCTTTGTAGTCAATCTCTTCCACACCGGTGACAGTGAAGCGGCAAAACCGCTTGCGCTTGAAAAGCAAAGACTGGGTATTGCGCTTGGGGCGCTTGTCTTTGTTGAACTTTTTGAATGTAGCCATATCAATTCCTCAACTAATCTTGAACAAATTCCTGAACCTGAAAAACCAGCGACTTCGATTGCCGCCCGTTTGCCAAAAAACCACTGAACTTCCAACTGCTGCCCAAAGGCTGTGCCGCTAAACGCTCTGCAACCGCTCCGAAGGCCATGGACTTCACGCTCATGTCGACTTTGCGTTGCGCATGCACATCGTGCACCAAGGAGCTGTGCTCCAAACGAAAACCAAGAGCTGGGAGACCTGCCGGGGTGTAACGCATCGCGTCACGCTCTACCAAAATGCCGGTCAGCAGGACCTGGTTCATCGCCGAACAGCGTGTACGGCCGTCCTTTAAGCGTGAAAGTCCGAGGGCTGCGAGCGACGCGCTTCTTCACGCTCAACAGAACGCATCATGGAAGATGGGCCGGTCTCGGCCTTCTTCTTGGATACGGTCAGGTGGCGCAGTACCGCGTCGTTGAACTTAAAAGCGTGCTCCAACTCGGCCATCACAGCCTGGCTGGCTTCAATATTGATGCACAGGTAGTGGGATTTGGCCAGTTTGTTGATCATGTAAACCATCTGGCGACGGCCCCAATCTTCAACCCGATGGATATGACCACCGCCAGCGGTGATCATCCCTTTGTAGCGCTCCAGCATGGCCGGAACCTGTTCGCTCTGATCCGGATGGATCATGAGAATGATTTCATAATGACGCATTGAAACTCCTTGTGGAAAATCCCAAACGGGACATAAAGTCACCCCCAGCGTCTGCGGGGTGTGACAAGGCGAAGCCGGCGATTCTAGCAGTTAGCGTCCAGCCAGCTGTTTCCAGGTTGCAATCACGCTATCCGGGTTGAGCGAGATCGAGGAGATGCCCTCATCTTGCAGCCAGCGCGCAAAGTCGGGGTGGTCGCTGGGGCCCTGGCCGCAAATGCCGATGTACTTGCCTTGCTTTTTGCATGCAGCAATCGCCATCCGGATCAGCGCCTGCACGGCCGGGTCACGCTCGTCGAAATCGGCCGCCAGCAACTCCATGCCGGAGTCACGGTCCAGACCCAGTGTGAGCTGCGTCAAATCGTTGGAGCCGATGGAAAAGCCATCGAAATACTCCAGAAATGCCTCGGCCAAGATCGCGTTGCTCGGTATTTCACACATCATGACCAGCTGCAATCCATCTTTACCGCGCTCCAGGCCCTGGCTGGCCATGAGCTCGGTCACCCGGCGCGCTTGCTCGAGGGTGCGGACAAAGGGCACCATCACCTGCACGTTATCCAAGCCCATGGTGTTGCGCACGCGCTTGATGGCCTCGCACTCCATCGCAAAAGCCTCCCGGAAATCAGCGCTGACATAGCGCGCCGCGCCGCGGAACCCGAGCATGGGGTTTTCTTCCTCGGGCTCGTAACGGCTGCCGCCGATGAGCTTGCGGTACTCGTTGCTCTTGAAATCCGACAAACGCACGATGACCGGCTTGGGCCAGAAAGCCGCCGCAATGGTGGCCACGCCCTCGGCAACTTTATCCACATAAAACGCACGGGGTGAGGCATGTCCACGCGCGACCGACTCCACCGCATTTTTCAAATCAGGGGCGACATTGGGGTAGTCGAGGATTGCTTTCGGGTGGACGCCGATGTTGTTGTTGATGATGAATTCCAAACGCGCCAAGCCGACACCAGCGTTGGGCAGCTGGCAAAAATCAAAAGCCAGCTGGGGGTTGCCCACATTCATCATGATCTTGAGCGCAATCTCGGGCATGGCGCCGCGCTCGACTTCGCTGACCTCAGTTTCGAGAAGGCCGTCATAAATGAACCCGGTGTCGCCTTCGGCACAACTGACCGTCACCAACATGCCGGTGCGCAGATGTTCGGTGGCATCACCGCAACCGACGACAGCCGGGATACCCAATTCCCGGGCGATGATCGCTGCGTGGCAGGTGCGGCCACCCCGGTTGGTGACGATCGCGGCGGCGCGCTTCATGACCGGCTCCCAGTTGGGGTCTGTCATGTCAGTGACCAGCACATCGCCGGCTTGCACCTGGTCCATGTCTTCCAGGCTGTGGACAACGCGCACCGCGCCGGTTCCGATCTTCTGCCCGATGGCCCGGCCCTGCGCCTTGATCGCGCCACGGCCTTTGAGCGCATAACGCAGTTCAGGCGCATTGCCCGCCTGGCTTTTCACGGTTTCGGGGCGGGCCTGCAGGATATAGAGACCGCCGTCCACGCCGTCCTTGCCCCATTCAATATCCATCGGGCGCCCGTAATGCGCTTCAATCACCAGGGCGTAGCGGGCCAGCTCTAAGACATCCGCGTCGCTCAGCGAGTAGCGGTTACGCATTTCCGCCGGCACGTCGCTGGTTTTGACCAACTTGCCGTTGGCCGCCTTTTCCGCCGGGTCGGCAAACTCCATCTGCAGCAGTTTCGATCCCAAATTGCGGCGGATGACGGCCGGGAAGCCGGCTCGCAAGGTGGGCTTGTGCACATAGAACTCGTCCGGGTTCACCGCACCTTGCACCACCATCTCGCCCAAACCATAGCTGGAGGTGATGAAGACCACGTCCTCGAATCCCGACTCCGTGTCCAAGGTGAACATCACGCCGGCGGCACCCTTGTCGGAACGCACCATGCGCTGGACACCGGCACTCAGGGCCACCACATCATGGGCAAAGCCTTTGTGCACCCGGTAGCTGATGGCGCGGTCGTTGTACAACGAGGCAAACACCTCGCGCATTTTGTGCAGCACCGCGTCGATACCGGTCACATTCAAGAAGGTTTCCTGCTGCCCGGCAAACGAGGCGTCGGGCAAATCCTCCGCCGTTGCCGAGGAGCGGACCGCGAAGGAGGCCTGCGTGTCGCCACCCGACAGGGTGGCGAAGGCGGCGCGCACCGCCTGCTCAAACGCCGGCGGCAGCGGTTGCGCCTCGACCAGCGCGCGGATGCGCGCGCCAATTTGCGCCAGGGTGCGCACATCTTCGCCATCCCACTGCGCCAACTCGGCGCTGATATTCTGGTCCAAACCGCCGTAACGCAAAAACTCCCGGTAGGCATGCGCAGTGGTGGCAAAGCCCCCCGGCACTTTCACGCCTTGCGGCAACTGGGAGATCATCTCTCCCAGGCTGGCGTTTTTGCCCCCCACAGCCTCCACATCCGACATCCGCAGGTGCTCAAAAGGCACGACCCAATCGGTCTCCTTAAACAGGTTTGACATCACAACTCCTAAGTTAAAAACCGGTTTTGCAAGGCCAGCGTCGCCCACTCCCGCGCCGGCGCATGCGCGCCTGAAACCGCCCTGTCGTTGTTGTATGGGGCGGCGGGGAACCGTCTGGTTACAAATTGGTAACAATTGTAGGCCGCGCGGTCCCGCGCATCCAGAAAGCCTCCGCATGTCCCAACGCAGCGTATTTTTCGTATCTGACGGCACCGGCATCACCGCCGAGACCTTCGGAAACGCCATCCTGGCCCAGTTTGAAACCAAAACGCGCCATGTGCGACTGCCCTTTGTCGACACCGTGGACAAGGCTTACCAGGCCGTCCGCCAGATCAACCATGCCGGCGAGATTGACGGCACCCGCCCCATCGTTTTCACGACGCTGGTGGACATGCAGGTGCTGTCGGTGCTGCGTGAAGGCTGCAAATGCATGTTTCTGGACATGTTCGGGACCTTTGTCGAGCCCTTGGAGGCCGAGCTCGATATCAAGTCCAACCACCGTGTGGGGCGCTTCAGCGACGTATCCAAAAGCCAGGCCTACCATGACCGGATTGAGGCTATCAACTTCTCCCTGGCGCACGATGATGGCCAAAGCAACCGCGATCTGCAGCAGGCCGACGTGATTTTGGTCGGCGTGAGCCGTAGCGGCAAAACACCGACATCGCTTTATCTGGCGATGCAATATGGCCTCAAAGCCGCCAACTACCCGCTGATTCCGGAAGACTTCGAACGCCAGCAGCTGCCCCCGGCCTTGCTGCCCCATCGCGCCAAAATGTTCGGCCTGTCGATTCTTCCGGAGCGCCTGAGCGAAATCCGCAATGAGCGGCGACCTGGCTCACGCTATGCCGAATTGGCCAACTGCCGCATGGAGGTCAGCGAGGCCGAGGCCATGATGCGCCGCAGCGGCATCCGCTGGTTATCCACCACGACCAAATCCATCGAAGAAATCGCCACCACCATCCTGCAGGAACTGCACCCGCAGCGATTAGCTTATTGACGGCAATCAGAGCCCGATGGCAGCAATCCCGGCTCTGGCAATCTGGGCATCTTCGGGCGACTTGACGCCGCTCACACCCACCGCGCCCAGGCACTGCCCGTCTTTCATGATCGGGACGCCACCCTCCAGCATCCCTTCAATCGTGGGAGCGCTCAAAAAGGACATACGTCCGTCCTTGTTGATGACCTCCTCGTAGATACGGGACTCGCGGCAACCCAAGGCCGATGTCCGGGCCTTCGCGGGGGCGATCAGGGTCGAAATGGGCGGCGCGCCGTCCAGACGCTGAAACCACAGCTGATGGCCGCCGTCGTCCACAATGGAAATACAGACAGCCCATTTGTTTTTCAAGGCCTCCGCCTCGGCCGCCGCGGCGATAGCTTTCAAATCAGAGGATTCCAGAGCAAATTTGGTTTTCATGGTGCAGACTTCAGTGATGGTCAAAAGTTCAAGCATACCGCGCCCGAAATGCGGGTCATCCCGTCGGGTAGCCGGCCCCGGAGACCGGTTGAAAGGGACTTTTCGGGCGCAGGTCTTGTAATCCCCCAAGATGGCGCAAAATATGCACTGCCGCTGACAACTACAGCTGCATTATTTTTTAGGAGTTTCACCGTGAACGAACCGTACAACACCCTGGAACACACCTTTGGCTACGCCCTATCGGGTGCCGAACGCAACCGCGTGCTGCGCAACACTTACTGGCTGCTGGCCATCAGCATGGTGCCGACCATTCTGGGCGCTTGGATTGGTGTGGAGACCGGCGTCGCTGCCGTATTCAACGGCATGCTGGGCTTTGTGTTGATGCTGGCCGGCATGTTCGGCTTCATTTACGCAATTGAGCGCACCAAAAATTCCGCCGCCGGTGTGCCCGTGCTGCTGGGATTCACTTTCTTCATGGGTCTGATCCTGTCGCGGTTGATCGGCCACGTCCTCGGCTTTCGCAATGGTGCCGAGCTGGTGATGACGGCTTTCGGCGGCACTGCCGGGGTATTTTTCGTCATGGCCAGCCTGGCTACGGTGATCAAACGTGACCTATCCGGCATGGGCAAGTGGCTGTTCGTCGGCGTCATCATTTTGTTGGTCGCCAGCGTCATCAACATGTTCCTGGGCTCCAGCGCCCTGATGCTGGCGATGTCGGTGATCTCCATGGCCATCTTCAGCGCTTACATGCTGTATGACCTCAAGCAAATCATCGACGGCGGCGAAACCAACTACATCAGCGCCACCCTGGCTCTGTACCTGGACATCATCAACGTGTTCCAGACGCTGCTGAGCCTGCTGGGCATCTTCGGCGGTGAGCGCGACTAAGCCAGCACCGCGCACAAAAGAAAAGGCCCTTCGGGGCCTTTTTTCACGTCTGCACGGCAGACGGCATCCCGGTCAGTCCCGCTCAAATACCGCCATGCTCTCCACATGGGCGGTGTGCGGGAACATATTCACAACGCCGGCGCTCACGCAGCGGTATCCGGCCTCATGGACCAGCACACCGGCGTCACGGGCCAGCGTGGCCGGGTTGCAACTCACATAAACCAGGCGATTCGGTGGCGTCCAATCGCCGCGCATGTCAGGCGACTGCACCAAGGCGGCCAAGGCTTGCACCAGCGCATACGCGCCCTCGCGCGGTGGGTCCACCAGCCACTTCTGGGCCACGCCATCGGCAGCCAGCGCCTCGGGGCTCATCTCAAACAAATTGCGCACGACAAAGTGCGTCGGCGCCAGCGCGGTAGGCCGGTTGGGGCGTGCCGCGTTGTCGCGGTAGTTATCCTGGGCGCGCTGTACCAACGAGGCTGCGCCCTCCACACCAACCACCTCGCTTGCCATGGTCGCCAATGGCAGGGTGAAATTGCCCAAGCCGCAAAACCAGTCCATCACCCGCTCCTGCCGCGTCGGCGCGAGCAGCGCCAAAGCGCGGGCCACCAACGTACGGTTGATATGGGGGTTGACCTGTGTGAAGTCGGTCGGGCGAAAGGGCATCACCACGTCAAATTGCGCCAACGCATAGGACAGCGCAGCGGTCTCGTGGCCGCTGCGCTCCGGCAACGGGACGATGGCGTCCGGCCCCTTGGCTTGGAGCCACCACTGAACTCCGGGGTGCGCCACCGCGAAGTCCTGCAGGCGGGTTACATCGTCTGCGCTCAGTGGTTGCAAGTGCCGCAACACCAGCGCGGTCGTAGCGACGCGCGTTGGCGATGGCTCGCCCACCGCCAGTTCAATTTGTGGAATCAACTCTGCGGCATCCATGGCTGCGATCAGCCCGCGCAAAGGTAGCAACATGGCGCTGACATGCGGCGGCAGCACCGGGCACTGCGCCATATCGGCCACAAAGTGACTTTTGCGCTCATGAAAACCAATGAGCACCGCACCCTTTTTGCGCACAAAGCGCACCGACAAGCGGGCCCGGTAGCGGTAACCCCAGGCCGGCCCTTCAATGGGGCGCAGGATCATGCCCGCTGCAACTTTGCCGATGTGCGTCAGGTTGTCTTCCAACACCCGCTGCTTGACCGCCACCTGGGCCGCCGGATGCAGATGTTGCATCTTGCAACCCCCGCAGGACCCGGTGTGTAAACCGAAATGCGGACACAGAGGGCGCACGCGCTGGGACGATTCCCGGTGGATCTCGGTCACCACGCCTTTGTCAAAACTGTTTTTGCTGCGGTGGATCTGCGCACTCACCACTTCGTAGGGCAAGGCGCCATCGATAAACACCACCTTGCCATCATCCCGGTGCGCCACACCCTGCGCCTCCAGATCCAGCGCATGCACCCGCAACTGCCCCTCTGGCAAAGGCGCCGCGCTGGGGGTGGTGGGTATATTGATCATGGTTGAATGGGCCAGTTCGCACTGGCAAGGGCAAAAACTCAGCGGGTGCGGAGGTACTTCATGGGGTCCACCGGCCTACCCCGTTCGCGGATTTCAAAGTGCAGCTTCACCCGATCGCTGTCAGAGCTGCCCATCTCCGCGATTTTTTGGCCCTTTTTCACGCTCTGGTCTTCTTTCACCAAAATCGTCTGGTTATGGGCATAGGCGGTCAAAAAGGTGTTGTTGTGTTTGATGATGATCAACTTGCCGTAACCGCGTAATCCTTCACCGGCGTACACCACCTTGCCCTCAGCCGCCGCCAGAACCGGGTCTCCCGCGCCGCCCGCCAGGTCGATGCCTTTGCGGTTCTTGGCCTCATCAAAACCGGCAATCACCTCGCCCTTGGCCGGCCACGCAAATTCCAATGTGTCGTCTGCCGCAGCGGGCGCCGGCGAAACGGCAGCCGCAGACTTCGGGGGCACCGGTGCCGCGGCAATCGGCTCGGCGGCCTGCGCCGTCGCGGACGCAGCCGCCTTGACGGCGGCAGACGTAGCAGCGGCGCTGGATGCAGGCACGGCCGCACTCACAGACTTGGGCGCAGTGGCAGCCGCAGCAGTCACCGGCGGCAATGGCGTGGGGCTCAGGCGGCTGCTCGTCACTGCTTTGGCAACCACCGGTTCTTCCGGTGGAATGACCCGGTAGACATCGCCAATTTCAATTTTGTTCGGGTTTTCGATTGCATTCCAGCGCGCGATATCCCGGTAGTTTTGGCCGGCATCCAGTCCGATGCGGATCAGCGTGTCGCCCTTTTGAACGGTGTAATAGCCGGGCTTGCCTGCGTTTTCTACGCCAACGGGTGCGCGCTTCGTCACAGTCTCTGCGACCGCCTGTTCGGCAGCCGCCACGTCGCTGGCTGAACGCGCTGCGGAATCGGCCACCGTGTGCGTCGGCGTATCACTGGACGCCGCTGCGCTGGCCGCCTTTTTGGTCTTGGACCAATCTGCCACCGGTGCGGGGCGCTGGCGACCGGAACTGCAGGCCAACAGGCTTATCGATAGCGCTACCGCAGTCCACGCCCCGATGTTCCAACGCGCCATGGCCCGACCTTTCATGCAAAACCCGATTTTAGGGGGACGAAGTGCACGGCTTCGAGCACAGTCTGGCGCAACCCCTGGGGGGTTTTGTCCACCACCATCAGCACCTGCTGTCCCGCGCCGCCGGATCCGGCTACCGGGGCAACCAGGCGCCCACCCACAGCCAGCTGCTCAATCCAGGCCGGGGGAATCGCCTCACCGCCCGCTGCGGCAATGATGCCGGCGTAGGGCGCACCTTGGGGGAAACCCAGCATGCCATCCCCAAACAACAAATGCACATTGCGTAAAAACAAAGTGCGCAAATTGGCGCGCGCCTTGTCATGCAGTCCGCGCAGCCGCTCCATCGAATACACCTCGCTGGACAGTTGGCTCAAGACCGCAGCCTGGTAACCGCAACCGGTCCCGATCTCCAATACCCGTCCCAACTTGTCGCTGCTGCCGTTGCGCAGCAATTCGGCCATGCGCGCCACCACGCTGGGCTTGGAGATGGTTTGCCCTAAACCGATAGGCAGGCTGGTGTCCTCATAAGCCTGGTTGGCCAACGCACTGTCGACAAAGCGGTGGCGCTCCACACTGGCCATGGCCTCCAGCACCGCAGGATCGCGCACGCCCAGCCCCATAAGCTTGTCGACCATGCGCTGGCGCACCGCGCCAGAGTCCAAGCCGATGCCCTGGGGTTGCGCAATGGCAGTCGCTACCGGCCGTGGCTTGGGCCGCTCGCCCACCCCTTGGACGCGCGCGGGAAATGCGGGGCGCTCCTTCATCGACATGCCAGGGCCTCAGGTCTTTGCCGCAGACCAGACCGGCTTGTCAGCCCACACCTGCAAAGCGGCGTGGTCGGTCAAATCGACTTTGAGCGGCGTGATTGCCACATGGCCGGTCGCGGTCGCATGGAAATCGGTTCCGTCAGCGTCGTCCTTGGCCGGGCCCGATGCGCCAATCCAGTACATGGTCTGGCCGCGCGGACTGTGCTGGGTGATGACCGGCTCCGCTGCGTGGCGCTTGCCCAGGCGGCACACGCGGGTTGGCTTGATCTGATCAAACGGCAGGTTAGGAATATTCACATTGAGCAACCAGGGCGCGCCGCCCACCTGCCCGTGGCGGATAAGGCCCTGCACAATTTCACGTGCTTTGCGGGCCGCCGACTCCAACTCGTGCCAGTCTTTGTCCACCTGCGAAAAAGCAATCGCCGGGATGTCGTACAAAAATCCTTCCATCGCCGCGCCCACGGTGCCCGAATAAATCGTGTCGTCGCCCATATTGGCGCCGTTATTGATGCCGGAGACCACCAAATCGGGACGGTAATCCAGCAGCCCCGACAAGGCGATGTGCACGCAATCGGCGGGGGTTCCATTGACATAACGAAAGCCGTTGCTGCCGCGCTGCACATACAGGGGCGAGGTCAAGGTCAGGGCATTGGACTTGGCGCTGTTGTTGTGTTCGGGGGCGATCACTTCGACCAAAGCGATGTCTTTGAGCGCCTCGTACAGCGCGACAATACCGGGCGCGGTGTAACCATCATCGTTGGAAATCAGAATTTTCATGGGCTGTCGTGTTGTGTAAAGTCATTGTAGGTGGCTGTGCATCGCCTTGATGCGCGACGGCCCCGATACCCCACCGGAGACATACCGTGCACGCCTGGCTTTGTGAGAACCCCATCGGCCCGCAAGCCCTGATCTGGCGGGAACAAGCGACGCCGCAGCCCCAGACCGGTGAAGTGCTGCTCGCGGTCCACGCTGCAGGTCTGAATTTTCCGGACTTGCTGATCGTTCAGAACAAGTACCAGATGAAGCCTGCGTTGCCCTTTGTTCCGGGCGCCGAATTTGCGGGCGAGGTATTGGCGTTGGGCCCCGGCGTGACGCACCTGCAAGTGGGCCAACGCGTGGCGTGTCTGGGCGGTACCGGCGGCTTTGCCACCCATGCCGTTGTACCAGCCGCGCTGTGTACAGCGCTCCCGCCCGACTTTCCCGTGGTTGATGCCGCCGCTTTAATCATGACCTATGCCACCTCGCACCATGCGCTGATCGACCGCGCCGCGCTGCGCCCGGGGGAAACGGTGCTGGTCCTCGGTGCAGCGGGTGGCGTGGGCACTGCGGCCATCCAAGTGGCTAAAGCGGCCGGTGCGCGCGTCATCGCTGCGGCGTCCAGCGACGAGAAATGCGCCATGTGCGAATCCATTGGCGCGGATGTCACCATCAATTACCGCCGCGAGGACCTGCGCGCGGCAATCAAACTCCATACCGCAAACAAAGGCCCCGATGTGGTTTACGACCCGGTGGGCGGCGATCTGGCGGAGCCGGCTTTCCGCTCCATTGCCTGGCGCGGGCGCTACCTGGTAATCGGGTTCGCCGCCGGACCGATTCCGGCGCTGCCCTGGAATCTGGCGCTGCTCAAAGGCGCCTCGGTGGTCGGCGTCTTTTGGGGTGACTTTGCCCGGCGCGAACCGCAGGCCAACGCAGCCGCTATGGCTGCGCTCTTGCGGTGGTACGCGCAGGGAAAAATCAAACCGGTGATCGACCGCACCATGCCGATGGCGGAACTGCCCAGCGCCTATGCGCGCCTGGTGTCCCGCGAGGTGGTGGGGAAACTGGTTTTGGTCAACTAGCCCGCCGCGCGCCACGGCGCGGGCAGACGGGGCATTAACCGCCCTTTTTGGAGCGCTTGCCGGGGTTCTTCTTGCTGCGGGTGGACACGCCGCGCTCCAAGCTCACGCGCTGGCCGCGGCCAGCGGTCGGGATGGACATGCCGGGCAAAGGTTTGGGTGCGGGGGTGGCGCGGCGGTCTGCCTCGGTGACGATCTTGTTGCCCATGGCGAAAATTCCTGCAAGGTTGAAATCAAAGGCGCGTATTTGAACACTGTTTGCGCCCGGCCCGGTTTCATGATCACCCGCCCACGGCTTTTCGCAGTTGCGCGCCCAGCGCAGGCTTGTGGGCAAAAGGATCGCCCGGGTTGCGCGCTTGCAAGACGTCCTCCATGCGCTGCTGCACCGAAGCCAGGGCCTGCGGGTGGCTGTAAATATAAAAATCCCCGTGGTCCAGGCCTGCAAAAATCTGCTGTGCCAGCGCGTCAGCGCTGACCTTGCCCGCGGCGGTGGCCTTTTCCAACATGACGCGTCCAGTCGCCTGGCTGGGCGTTGGCGCGCCGGCCCCGGCTTGCTGCACGCTGGCGGCAATGCCGGTGGGCACGAAAAACGGGCAGACCACGCTGGCGCGAACCTGCGATGTCACCAGCGCCAGGTCCTGGTACAGCGTTTCGCTCAGGCTCACCACGGCGTGCTTGCTGGCGTTGTACACACCCAGATTGGGCGCGTTCACCAGCCCCGCCATGCTGGCGATGTTGACGATATGCCCCCGATAGGCCGGGTCCGCAGCGGCCGCTTGCAGCATCCAGGGTGTGAAAACCCGCACACCATGCGCCACGCCCATCAGATTCACACCCAGCACGCGCTCCCACTCCTGTGCGCTGGCCTCCCAGATCAGCCCGGCGCTGCCGACGCCGGCGTTGTTAAAGACCAGATGCGGCGCGCCACAGCGCTGCACCGTGACTTGGGCCAGCGACTCCATCTGCGCCGCGTTGGACACGTCGACCCGCTCGCCCCACACGGTCGCGCCCGCTGCCTGCAGGGCGGACACCGCAATATCCAGCGCTTGCTGCTGGACATCCACCAGCACCAGCTTCATGCCCCGGCGCGCCGCCACGTGCGCGCAGGCCAGCCCGATACCCGATCCCGCGCCTGTGATGACTGCGGTAAGGCCAGCGTGCGCGACGCCCTGCCATGCCATGGCCGCGCCTATCCGCAACTCACCACGCTGGCGCCGCCGTCCACCGCCAGCCACTGCCCGGTGATGTGTTTGCCCGCGTCCGACGCAAACAGCACACAAAGACCCTTGAGGTCTTCGTCGTCGCCCAGGCGTTGCAGCGGCGCAGCAGCGGCCAGCCGGTCTTCGCCGATGGTGGCCATCAGCCCGGCGGTCATCTTGCTAGGGAAAAACCCCGGGCAAATCGCGTTGACCGTGATGTTGTACTTGCCCCACTCAGCGCCCAGCGTGCGGGTGAAGTTGATCACCGCACCTTTGGACGTGTTGTAGGCGATCGTGTTCATGGCCGGGGTATTGCCGTTTAACCCGGCGATAGACGCCACATTGATGATGCGCCCGCTGCGCCGCGCAATCATGGACTGTTTGGCAATACGCTGGCTGAGCAAAAAATAGCCGCGCACATTGAGGTTCATCACCTTGTCCCAGGCCTCGACCGGGTGGTCCTCGGCGGGCGCGCCCCAGGAGGCGCCGGCGTTATTCACCAGAATGTCCACGCGCCCGAACTGCGCAAGCGTCTCATCCGCCAGCCGGTTGATCTCCGCGTCTTGGGCGCAATCGGCGGCGATCCAGTGGGCTTCTATGCCATCGGACTTCAACGCGGTCGCGGCTTGCTCCAGGTCTTGCGCTTTGCGGGAGCTCAGCATCAGCGTGGCCCCGGCCTCGCCCAGGGCCCTTGCCAGTTGCAAACCCAGGCCGCGCGAGCCGCCGGTCACCAACGCGGTCTTGCCGCGCAAGTCAAACAATTGCTGAATGCTTCTGCTCATCGTGCGTTCCTCATCCATGAAACCGTGTGGCCTATTCTTCCATGCGGCTGCGCACGTAAATCAGGATGCAGCCCAGCGCCACCAGCGGCAAGCCCAGCCAAAAGCCCCAATCCGCTATCGCCTCGTCCAAGGGCTGTAGAAAATGCGAGACCGCCAACAGCAACAGCCCGGTGTAGATACAAATCCAGACCCAGCGCTGGATGCGTTTCATGCGAGGGTTGGAGACCGTGTAGTGGGATTTAATCAGCGCCATGGGAACATTCTCTTTCGTCTTGGAGCCGCCGGCGGGCGCCGGGCTCAGACTCCATCATGCGCTTGGCATGTGAAGCCATTTTGCGCGTAGTGACCTCCGCCGGTCACAAAACCTCAAACACCCCGGCCGCACCCATGCCGCCTCCAATACACATGGTGACGCACACGCGCTTGGCCCCGCGGCGCTTGCCTTCGATCAGCGCGTGTCCGGTCAGGCGCTGGCCGCTGGCGCCATACGGATGACCCACCGCAATCGCGCCGCCGTTGACGTTGAGCGCATCGGCCGGAATGCCCAGCGTGTCGCGGCAATACAGCACCTGCACCGCAAAGGCTTCGTTGAGTTCCCACAGGTCGATATCGCCAACCTTCAACCCCAGGCGCGCCAGGACTTTGGGCACCGCGACCACCGGGCCAATGCCCATTTCATCGGGCTCGCATCCAGCCACCGCAAACCCCAGAAAGCGCCCCAGCGGCTGCAGACCACGCTGCTGCACCAGCCGCTCGTGCATCACCACCACCGCACCCGCGCCGTCGGAAAACTGGCTGGCGTTGCCTGCGGACACCAGCCCGCCGGGAATCGCCGAGCGCAAGCCGTGTATGCCTTCGAAGGTCGTGCCAGCGCGTATGCCTTCGTCGTCGCGCACGGTCACTTCGCGGGTCACCATGCCTGTCTGCTTATCGATCACGCCCATGGTGACGGTCATGGGCGCAATCTCGTCGGTGAAGCGTCCGGCCTGTAGCGCGGCGCTGGCCTTTTGCTGGCTCTGCGCGCCATAGATGTCCATGGCTTCGCGGCTGATCTGGTAACGCTTGGCGACCTGTTCAGCGGTTTGCAGCATGTTCCAGTAAATTTCCGGCTTGTGCTGCACCAGCCAGGGGTCAGTGGCCATGTGTTGGTTGGCCTCGTTCTGCACGCACGAGATCGACTCCACGCCACCGGCCACATACACATCGCCCTCGTTGGCCACCACCCGCTGCGCGGCCAGCGCGATGGTTTGCAAGCCTGAAGAACAAAACCGGTTCACGGTCAGGCCCGACACCGTCACCGGACAACCGGCGCGCAGCGCGGCCTGGCGGGCGATATTCGAGCCGGTCGCGCCCTCCGGAAAGGCGCAACCCATCAACACATCGTCGACCTCACCCGCTGCAATACCGGCGCGGGTAATGGCATGGGCAATCGCATGTCCGGCCAGCGTTGCGCCGTGCGTCATATTGAAGGCACCCTTCCAGCTTTTGGTCAGCGGCGTGCGGGCGGTGGAAACAATCAGGGCGGCGGTCATCGGAGAATCCTCAATTGAAAGTTTGACCGGCTGCAGCCAAACGGGCCAACAGGGGCGCGGGTTGCCAGAAGCCGGGGTCGGCATGCGGATTGGCAGCGAAGCGCTGCATGGTCTGCACCACGGTGAATAGGCCCAGCTCATCGGCGTACAACATCGGCCCGCCGCGAAAGGCCGGGAAGCCGTAGCCGTACAAGTAAACGATGTCGATATCGCTGGCGCGGGTGGCAATGCCTTCTTCCAGGATGTGCGCCGCTTCATTGACCAAAGCCAATACCAGCCGATGCACGATTTCGGGCGCGCCGATCTTGCGCGGCGTGATGCCCCGCGCGCTGCGGCAGGCGTCGATGGCAGCGGCCACCGCTGCGCTGGGTATCGCCTCCCGCTGGCCCGCCACATAGTCGTACCAGCCTGCGCCGGCCTTCTGGCCAAAGCGTCCCAGCTCGCACACGGCGTCGGCCGTGGCGCTGTAGCGCATGCCGGGGTTCTCGATGGCGCGGCGCTTGCGGATGGCCCAGCCGATGTCGTTGCCCGCCAGGTCGCTCATGCGGAACGGCCCCATCGCCATACCAAAGGCTTCCATGGCTTTGTCGATCTGCTGCGGTGTGCAACCCTCGTCCAGCAAAAAGCCGGCTTGGCGCAGGTACTGCTCGACCATGCGGTTGCCGATGAAGCCGTCGCATACGCCGGACACCACCGCCGTCTTGCGGATCCTCTTGGAAAGCGCCATCACGGTCGCCAGCACGTCGGGGGCGGTCTTCGCGCCGCGCACCACTTCGAGCAGCTTCATCACATTCGCCGGGCTGAAAAAATGCAGGCCCACCACGTCCTGCGGACGCTGCGTGCAGGCGGCAATTTGGTTCAGGTCCAGCGTGGAGGTGTTGGACGCCAGGATGGCGCCGGGCTTCATCACCCGGTCCAGCTCTTGGAACACAGCGGCCTTCACGGTCATATCTTCAAACACCGCCTCTATCACCAGATCGGCCTGCGCCAGATCGTCGTAGCGCAACGTGGTGCGCAGCAAAGCCATGCGCTGCGCCTGCGCCTCGGGCTTGAGCTTGCCTTTGCTAACCTGCGCCTCGTAGTTGCGGCGCATGGTGGCCACGCCACGCTCCAGCGCCTCAAACTGCAACTCCAGCATCTGCACCGGAATTCCGGCGTTCAAAAAATTCATGGCAATGCCGCTGCCCATCGTGCCCGCGCCGATGATGGCCACCGACGCTACAGGGCGCACCGCCGTGTTCGGCGGCACATCCGGAATTTTGGAAGCCGCCCGCTCACCGAAAAACAAGTGGCGCAGCGCCCGGCTTTGCGGCGTGGCCATGAGGCGCGCAAAGATGGCCTGCTCGCTGGCCAGCCCGGCATCGAAGGCTTGCCGCGTGGCCGCTTGCACTGCGTCCACGCATTGCAGCGGCGCAGGTAGATTCTTAGAAGACGGGCCCAGCATATTGCGCACAAACTGGAAATAGGCATCGCCCTGCGGGTGGCTGCAGGGCAGCGTGCGCACCAAGGGCAGCGGCCGCACAGCAGCCACGGAGCGAGCAAACGCGATGGCCTCGTCCAACAGGGCGTCCGCGCTGGCGCTCAAGCGCTGGAACAGGCTTTGGCCGGGTATCGCCGCCAGCCGCTCAGCA
>CANFTU010000026.1 GCA_947450005.1 Comamonadaceae bacterium
TCTGCCGGGGCCTTGAGCCCCCTAAAGAGTCGTTCAAGACCAGGACGTTGATAGGCAGGGTGTGGAAGCGCAGTAATGCGTTAAGCTAACCTGTACTAATTGCTCGTGCGGCTTGACCCTATAACTTTGGTACACGAAAGTGTCTCAAGGAAGTTATGCCAAGTTGACGCATTCAAAATTCCTGTTCAGTGTGAGCTGAATAGGTCGAGAGATCGAAAAGCTGATTAGCTCTATAAATTGGTTTGTTCGACCGAGAGGTCATACAGACAAAAAGTTATGCCTGACGACCATAGCGAGTTGGTACCACTCCTTCCCATCCCGAACAGGACAGTGAAACGACTCAGCGCCAATGATAGTGCGGATACCCGTGTGAAAGTAGGTCATTGTCAGGCTATTAGCCAAGTGAACCCCCTGCAGTTTTGCAGGGGGTTTTCTTTTTTGTGGATTCGACTCGTGACGCTCATTTTTACGCCGAGTGGTCTATCAGAATCGATCAAGAAATAAATCGTTCGATGGTCTCAGCCAACACCATGGGCTGGTCGTGGTGCAGCATATGACCTGCCTCTTCAATGCGAGCGATTTCAACTTGTGGAATCACGCGAAGTCGCGCATGGTAATCGTCAAGGGTGTACTGCCCTTTCCACCAAGTATCTAAACTACTATGCGCCGCCTCCACCGAGAGCACCGGCATCGACAATCGGCCGTACAGGGCTATGACTTCTTCCAAGCGGGGCAGATTGGCGCTGACGACTTTATGTCCCGGCTGACCTTGTATGCGCCATTGACCGTCTGGTGATTCTTGTGCCCAGTGGCGTGCCAGCCAATGTGCTTTGTCGGCGCTCAGTCGCGGATTGGTCTTCATCAGGCGGCGTGAAACGCCGCTGATTGCGGGGTACGGGTGCAGATCCAGCTGCCCTTGGTGGAGCTTTTTCAGTTCGTCCATCCAACGGGCGTAGCGCTGCGGTGCTTGATCGGGCGCGGATGCTGCCATGCCAAAGCCTTCCAGATTAATCAGACTGCGGATTCGCTCGGGCCGGATTCCACCGTAATGCATGGCGACATTTCCACCCATGCTGTGCCCAATCAGGTTGACTGTTGACTGCGGCGCGTAGTGGTCCAATAAAAAGTCGAGGTCGGCGAGGTAGTCCGGAAACCAAAAATTGTCGGCATCGCCTCCGCTGGTTTTGCCGTAGCCGCGCCAGTCCGGCGCAATGATGTAGTGGTCTTCAGAAAATGCGTCAATGACAAACTGATAGGACGCCGCCACGTCCATCCAGCCGTGGAGCATGACCATGGGCGTCTTGCCTGCCGCGGGTGTGCCCCATACCAGCACGTGGTAGCTCAGGTTGCGGATGGGGACAAATTCACTGCGGGCATTGCGTTGGACTTGGTACATTGCGGGGATGATAAATCGACAGCAACCGTCGGCGCCCCCGGGGTCTGCGGTGCCCGAGCAGGAAGAGGGCTACCTTTTGCCCTCGGCTTATATTGAGTTGCATCGTTCCATTCGCTGGCAGGTGCCTGCCCAATTCAATATGGCTGAGGTTTGCTGCGGCCGCTGGGCGCGCAGTCGACATGCGGGGCGGATAGCCGTCACCGAATATGCGGGGGACGGGCTTACGCGAACGTATACGTACCGGCAACTGCAAAAGGCGGCTAACCAGTTGACCCAGGTGTTGCGTGGACGCGGAGTTGCCCGCGGCGATCGGGTCGCAATCGTGATGCCGCAGAGCTTTGCGACTGCGGTTGCCTACATGGCGGTTTTGCAGATGGGCGCGGTGGCGATGCCGCTGTCCATGCTTTTCGGCCCAGACGCGCTGGCTTTTCGCCTGCACGACAGCGAGGCCGTTTTGGCCTTGTGCGATCCGTCTGCACTCACAAGCCTAGAATTAGTCCAGTCGCAGGCGCCGCAGCTGCGCGCTGTGCTTCCGGTGACTCCCGCAATCTGGCAAGGCGTAAGCCCTGCGCCCTCTTCGCTGATGACGCGCGCCGATGATGCGGCTGTGTTGATTTACACCAGTGGAACCACCGGCAACCCTAAGGGTGCGTTGATCGCGCACAGATGTCTGATCGGTAACCTCACTGGTTTTGTGGCCAGCCAAAACTGGTTTGGCTTTGATCCGGCCGGGCCTGAGGTCCCTCCGGATGCATTGCCTCAGGGCTCCGAAGCCGTGTTCTGGAGCCCGGCAGATTGGGCTTGGACCGGAGGCTTGATGGACGCGCTACTGCCCACGCTGTATTTCGGCCGGAATATCGTGGCTTTCACGGGGCGCTTCACGCCGCAAATAGCCTTGGAGCTGATGCAAACGTGTGCGGTGACCCACACCTTTCTGTTTCCGACCGCTTTGAAAGCCATGATGAAGGCCTATCCGGGGACAGTAGCCAACCCAGTGTGCAAGGCATTTGACTTGCAGCTGCAGGCCATCATGAGTGCCGGCGAAGCCGTGGGGGATGCGGTCTTTGATTACTGCCAGAAGCAGCTGGGTGTTACGGTCAATGAAATGTTCGGCCAAACCGAGATCAACTACATCGTCGGAAATTCCAGTGGTTTTTACGCCGCAAAGCCCGGCAGCATGGGGCTGGCATATCCGGGCCATCGGGTTGCGGTCATCGATGAAGCTGGCAGAGAATGCCCCAGCGGGATCGTTGGCGAGGTGGCTCTGCACCGGTGCGATGTCCATGGCGATCCCAATCCGATTTTTTTCCTCGGATACTGGAAAAATGAAGCCGCAACGCGGGCCAAATTCACGGGAGACTGGTGCCGAACAGGAGACCTCGCGGTGCGCGATACCGAGGGTTACCTGTGGTACCAGGGACGCAGCGATGATGTGTTCAAGTCCGCAGGTTACCGGATTGGTCCGGGCGAAATCGAGAACTGTCTGGTCAAACATCCCGCGGTTGTGAATGCTGCGGTGGTCCCCAAGCCTGATCGCGCGCGTGGCGCGCTGGTGAAAGCCTATGTGGTGCGCGCGCCTGAATTCGAAGCAACAGATCCCGCCTTGCTGATCGCCGACTTGCAAGACCATGTCAAAGGTTTGCTCGCCCCCTACGAATACCCCAAGGAAATCGAGTTTGTTTCAGCGCTACCGATGACAACAACTGGAAAGGTGCAGCGCCGCATCCTGCGTTTGCAGGAGGAGGAGCGGGCGCTGGCAGAATCCCGCTTACGATGAAAACTGTTCAGCTGGGTCAAAGCGACCTGCACGTAACGCCTATTTGCCTGGGTACGATGACGTTTGGCGAACAGGTTGGTGAGCCCTTGGCGTATACCCTGCTTGACCATGCGCTGGCGCGCGGAGTGAATTTCCTGGATACCGCTGAGATGTACGCAGTGCCGCCCAGGGCAGAGACTTTCCAGCTGACCGAGACCATTATCGGCAATTGGATTGCCAGCCGCCCCGGCGTGCGAAACCACATCACGATTGCCACTAAGGTGGCGGGCCCTTCGCGGGCTATGCCCTGGGTCCGTGGCGGCGCTATGGACACCACAGCCGCGGATATTGTGGCTGCTTGCGATGGAAGCCTGCGCCGTTTGCGTACCGATGCGATTGATCTGTACCAAATCCATTGGCCCAACCGCAACCTGCCCCTATTCGGTTCTTCAAGCTTTGACCCGACCCGGGACCGCGACGTTGCGTCGATCCATGAGCAACTGGAAGGACTTGCGAGCCTGGTGCGCGCTGGTAAGGTCCGCGCCGTCGGGGTTTCTAACGAATCGCCCTATGGCGTACACGAGTTTGTGCGGCTGGCTGAGCAGCACGGGTTACCGCGTATCGCCAGCGTGCAGAACTGCTATTGCTTGACCAACCGCAGCCATGAAAACGGTTTGGATGAGACCATGCACCGCTTGCAGGTTTCGCTGCTGGCGTACTCGCCTTTAGGTTACGGGCTGTTGACCGGTAAATATGACGCCGGGGGCATCACCGGCCCTCTGGCTCCTGCTGACAGCCGCATCACCTTGTTCGAGTCGGTCCGCAAGCAGCGCTGGGGCCGCCCGCAAGCGCTCCAAGCTGCGCGCTTGTACAACGCTCTGGCGCGTCAGCATGGACTGACGCCGACCCAAATGGCCTTGGGCTATTGCTACCAGAAATGGTGTGTGGCCAGCACGATCATTGGTGTGACCAGCATGGCCCAACTCGACGAAAACATCGACGCCTACGGTACCGTACTCAGCCCGGAATTGCTCCAATCTATTGATGCGATCCGGGCCGAGCACCGTGATCCCACGGTCTGATCCATGGCCTGTGTTTGTGGCTAAGAAAGACCATGTCAGCGAAACCCCGGCCACGGCATGGCTGCGGCAGGCGGGATTGAATTTTGGCGAACACCGGTACGACTATGTTGAGCATGGCGGCGCGCAACGTGGCGCATCTGAACTGGGTTGGGACCCATTCGGTGTGGTCAAAACTTTGGTGATGCAAGATCAGGACGCCCAGCCCTTGTTGGTACTCATGCACGGAAACCGCACCGTTTCCACCAAAAACCTGGCTCGCCAGATTGGCGCGAAATCTGTACAACCTTGTACGCCCGAAGTTGCCCAGCGCCACAGCGGCTATCTGGTCGGCGGAACGTCGCCTTTTGCCACCCGCAAGCCCATGCCCGTGTATGTCGAGTCCACTATTCTCAAGTTGCCGCGTATCCTGATCAATGGCGGGCGCCGTGGTTATTTGCTGGAGATCGACCCCCAACTCTGCGTTACCGCGCTCGGCGCACAATCGGTGGATTGCGCGCAGTAGGCCAATGGCGTACTTTGGCATTGCCTATGTCGGCGCTTTTTCAGAACAACTCAAAAGAGGACCATGCATGCGGGCGAAATTAGGCAATAGATTAGCGTTTCGTTGGCGCGTCCACCAGTTGCACCGCAAACCCTTGGCTTATTACACCCAGCGGTTAAAGGCAGTCCCGAGGGTGGCTTGCCCTGATAGGGTGGTGGTCACTTTCACGACTATTCCCGAGCGCATTGGGCAGATTGAGGTCATGCTCAAGAGTCTTCTGGATCAATCTGTACTCCCGGACAGCATCTGTCTGTGTATCCCCAAGACTTCGCGCCTGGCACCGTATAAATATTCGATTCCGAGCTGGTTTTCTCAGATTCCACTTTTGAAAATTGTGGAATGTGAGTACGATTTGGGTCCGGTTACCAAATTCATCCCGACCTGGGAGCAGGAAAAAAATGAGCCGGATACACGGCTCATCATCGTGGATGATGATGGCGTATACCCCTATAGGCTGATTGAGCAATTGGTGCGTTGGTCGCAGCGCATGCCGGATGCGGCGTTAGGCTGTTCCGGAGTTGCCGTGCCGGCGGGCATGAAGCCTTCCTCAATCCTTTTTAATCGCGAAACTTGGATGCAGGACTTGCGTTACACCAGTTTTTCCAGTGATGCACTGACACGTGTCAACTACCTTTTTGGTTACGCTGGGGTGCTGGTTAAACCACGTTTCTTCGATTCTGCGGTCGCCGACTACAGCGCAGCGCCAAAGCAAGCATTTTTCGAGGACGACGTATGGTTGGGCGGTCACATGGCGCGGAGAGGGGTCGAGCGATGGGTGATTCCGGCTCTCGGGGATAGGTTGATGCCCGGCGCGAGCCGAAGGACTTTAGACACGCGCGCCCTTTGCTTGACAGATAACCAAGACGGATTCAATTCCGACCAGACATTTGACTATTTGTTTGGCCCTTTGTTACGGCATGGAGACTCTTGAAGTGGACACTTACGGATGGTGGCACGGCCCTTTTGTGGCTGCTCTTCTGGCCTATCTGATCGGTTCCCTGTCCTTCGCGGTCATCGTCAGCCGGGTGATGAATCTGAACGATCCCCGCAGCTATGGCAGCGGCAACCCCGGCGCGACCAATGTCTTGCGCTCGGGGAATAAAGTTGCCGCGGCGCTCACCCTGCTCCTGGATGGTCTGAAGGCCTATGTTCCGCTATGGTGTGTGCAGACCTACGGGGCAGCTTGGGGGCTGGGCGGTGGAACCGTGGCAGCAGCTGCTCTGGCCGTTTTTCTGGGGCATGTGTTCCCGATTTTTTTTCGGTTCAAGGGCGGTAAGGGCGTGGCTACAGCTATCGGCGCGAGCTTCGGCATTCATCCTATTCTGGGTGTTGCAACGGGGTTAACCTGGCTGACCATTGCTTACTTTTTCCGCTACTCATCGCTGGCGGCCTTGGTCGCAGCGGTTTTTACCCCCGTGTATTACCTGATGTGCGATGGAGTGGTCTGGCGCAGCGAGCCCGACGTCGCACTGGCTTTGGGCCTGATGGCAGTTTTGCTGTTGTGGCGACATGCCGCCAATATCAGCCGTTTAGTTCGCGGAACAGAGCCGCGCATCGGTCAAAAAAGTTGATGTCGCGCCGCGTCAGGCAGCCCCTGCCGGCTATCAGTCCCTGAAGTTGTTGAAGCTGATTGGCACGTCGCTGATTTCCTTGCGCAGCAAGGCCATGGCCGCCTGCAGGTCGTCGCGCTTCGCTCCGGTCACGCGCACGCTATCGCCTTGAATCGCGGCTTGCACTTTGAGTTTGCTATCTTTGATCAGGCGTTGGATTTTTTTGCCCAGTTCTGACTCGATGCCATTGCGCACTTTGATGACCTGCTTGACTTTGTCGCCACCCATTTTTTGTACATCGCCCGCATCGAGAAAGCGCACGTCGACATTGCGTTTGGTGAGCTTGTTGCGCAGCACATCTTCAATTTGGGTGAGCTGAAATTCCGCGTCGCCAATCAAGGTGATTTCTTTGTCTTTGATTTCAATGCTGGCCGATGTGCCTTTGAAATCAAAGCGCGTCGCAATTTCCTTGGCGGTGTTTTCGACACCATTTTTTACATCTACCAATTCGGCTTCGCAGACTGCGTCAAAAGAGGGCATAGCGTGATGGCTCCATACAGGACAATCCGCCCATGTTAGTCGAACACCACGTGCCCCTGCAGGCGCTCAACACTTTCCATATCGTCGCGCGCGCGCAGCGGCTGGTGCGGATTCGCAGCGAGGAAGATGTTTTGGCTGTTCTGGCCGATCCGCAATTGCGCCAGGACTCCAAATTTGTGTTGGGTGGCGGTAGCAATTTGGTGATCACCGGGGATGTGGAGCCCTTGGTTCTCAAGTCGGAGATCCAGGGGTGCCGGGTGGTGGAGCAAAGTGCCAAATCCACGGTGGTCGAGGCGGGTGCGGGCGTCGATTGGCATGCGTTTGTGGCATGGACCCTGGATCAAGGTCTTCCCGGGCTTGAGAATATGGCTTTGATTCCCGGTACCGTAGGTGCCGCGCCTGTCCAGAACATCGGCGCCTATGGCGTGGAGTTGCAAGACCGCTTTGCCGCGCTGGACGCCATCGACCTGGAGACCGGTCGGGTCTTCACGCTGGACGCCGCGCAATGTGGTTTCGGTTACCGCGACTCGGTATTCAAGCATCAGGGGTCCGAGCGGCACATGGGATTGAAGGGTCGGGCCATGATTCTGCGGGTGCGTTTTGCGTTGCCTCGGGCCTGGAAGCCGGTTCTGGGCTACGCAGACCTGGAGAAAAAGCAGGCCCAGACCGGTATCGATAATCCCAGCGCCCTGCAGCTTTTTGACTGGATTTGCGAGATCCGCCGCGCCAAATTGCCCGATCCGGCGCAGATTGGCAACGCCGGCAGTTTTTTCAAAAATCCCACCGTGAGCGCCGAACAATGTGCCGACATCATTGCCCGCGACCCCAAGGTTGTGCATTACCGCTTACATGACGGCTCATTCAAGCTCGCAGCCGGATGGTTGATCGATGCCTGCGGCTGGCGCGGCAAATCCATCGGGCAGGCGGGGGTCTATGAAAAACAGGCGCTGGTTCTCGTGAACCGGGGGCAGGGCACAGGCGGGGCCACAGGCGGCGAAGTCATGACTCTGGCCGGCGCAATCCAGACCAGCGTGTATGAACGCTTCGGCCTGATGCTGGAGACCGAACCCGTCGTCCTCTGAACGATCCTTCACCTGCGGATGCCCTACAGTCGCAACATGAAAAACATATTTGTATTGGGTGGCACGGGGTTTGTGGGTTCTCATGTGTGCGAGCAGTTGGTCCGCGCGGGCTGGCAGGTCACGGTGCCAACGCGGCGCAGAGTCCATGCCCAGGCTATTCAGCATCTGCCGGGTTTGACGGTGCTGGAGCTCGATGTCCACGACGAAGCTGCGCTGACGCGCGCGATGGCGGGTCATGCTGCCGTTATCAATCTGGTGGCGATCTTGCACGGTGATGCTGCAGCCTTCGCCAAGGCACATGTGCAACTGACCGAAAAAGTGGCCCGCGCGTGCCTGGCCAACAGCGTCTCGCACTTGGTGCATATCAGCGCGTTGGGTGCAGATTCGAGCCGCATGCGCACTGCGCCCTCCTACTATTTGCGCAGCAAAAGTGCGGCCGAGGCGGTTCTCGTGCAGGTCGCGGCTGCGACGCCTGCGCTGCGCGTGTCGTTGCTGCGACCCAGCGTCATTTTTGGCGCGGGTGACCAGTTCCTGAACGTCTTTGCGAAATTGCAGGCCATTTTTCCCTTCATCCCGCTGGCGGGTGCGGACGCGCGGTTTCAGCCCGTGTGGGTGTGCGACGTTGCGCAGGCCGTTGTACGGGTGTTGAATCTGCCGCCGGGAGGACATGGCGTCCAGGCCAGGGAGTTGGTAGGGCCGGACGTGATGCGGCTGCGCGACCTGGTGCACATGGCCGGCGCGCTCAGCGGGGCCGGCGATGGGAAGGGACGTCCGATTTTTGGCTTACCGATGTGGGCGGCGCGCATCCAGGCGTTTTTTATGGAACTCCCACCCGGCGCGCCTTTGATGAGCCGCGACAACCTGGACTCCATGCGCGTTGACAACATCGCCACCGCCGGCATGCCCGGTCTGGCGCAATTGGGCATCACCGCGGCCGCGATCGAGCCCGTGGCCCGCGGCTACCTCCGCCGCTAGCCGCCGGCCTGGGCGTCAAAGCCCAGCATGTCCATGCCCTGGCCATGCTCCAGCAGGCCAGACCGGGCATAAATGCCCAACTTGGAGCGCGTATCGGTGATATCCAGGTTGCGCATGGTGAGCTGCCCGATGCGGTCCGCCGGTGAAAACGCCGAAGCGCCTCTTTCCATGGTCAAGCGCTCCGGGTGGTAACTCAGATTGGGTGATTCGGTGTTGAGCAGCGAATAGTCGTTGCCCCGGCGTAGCTCCAGCGTCACCTCACCGGTAATGGCCCGCGCCACCCAGCGTTGCGCCGCTTCGCGCAGCATGATGGCCTGCGGATCAAACCAGCGGCCCTGGTACAGCAGGCGGCCCAGCTTGCGGCCGTTGTCACGGTACTGTTCGATGGTGTCTTCGTTGTGAATACCGGTGATCAGCCGCTCGTAAGCGATGAACAGCAGCGCCAGGCCGGGGGCTTCGTAAATGCCGCGGCTCTTGGCCTCAATGATGCGGTTCTCAATCTGGTCGCTCATGCCCAAGCCGTGACGCCCGCCAATGCGGTTGGCTTCCAACACCAGCGCCACCAGATCCGGGTATTCCACGCCATTGAGCGCCACCGGGCGGCCTTCTTCAAAGCGCACGCGCACGGTTTCCCGTGCCACGGCCACTTCGTCGCGCCAAAAGGCCACGCCCATGATGGGGTTGACGATGGTGATCCCGCTGTTGAGATGTTCCAGGTCTTTGGCCTCGTGGGTTGCGCCCAGCATGTTGGAGTCGGTGGAATAGGCTTTTTCCGCCGACATCTTGTAACCAAAACCCGCTTGCGTCATGAAGGCCGACATTTCGGCGCGCCCGCCCAGCTCGTCGATGAATGCCTGATCCAACCAGGGCTTGTAAATCCGCAGCGCCGGGTTGGTGAGCAGGCCGTAGCGGTAAAAGCGCTCAATGTCGTTGCCCTTGTAGGTGCTGCCATCGCCCCAGATGTGCACATCGTCTTCGCGCATCGCCGCTACCAGCATGGTGCCGGTCACCGCGCGTCCGATGGGCGTGGTGTTGAAGTAGGTTACGCCGGCGGTCGAGATATGGAACGCGCCGCTTTGCAGCGCGGCAATGCCTTCGGCAGCAAGTTGGCTGCGGCAGTCAATCAGACGCGCCTTTTCTGCCCCGTATTCCATGGCTTTGCGAGGAATGTCGTCGTAATCGGCTTCATCAGGCTGGCCCAGATTGGCGGTGTAGGCAAAGGGAATGGTGCCCTTGTTGCGCATCCAATGCAAGGCGGCGCTGGTGTCAAGGCCGCCGGAGAAGGCGATGCCGACTTTCTGGCCGACGGGAATGTTTTGGAGGATGGTGGACATAGAAGAGCGGGTGCGCCGTGTCAGGCTTATTCGTAGTGGCAGATGTAGTGGTAGGCCTCGGCCACGCGGATCTCAAAGCGTGTGTTTCCGGGAACACTGAATTTGTGTCCTGCGCTCGACGCCTGCCATTCGGTGCTGCCCGGCAGGCGGTATTCACACGCACCGGCAACACATTCCATGGTTTCCGGCGCGGCCGTTCCAAACACCAGACTGGACGCCAGCACCACGCCCACCGATTTTTTGCTGCCATCGGCCATGGTCAGCGCGTGGCTGACACATTTGCCGTCAAAGTACACATTGGCGGCGGTGGAAACCGTGGCGGCGCTGAGGTGGGTGGTGCTCATGGGTCGGGGCGTAAAAAAAAGACCGTAGCGGTCGGGAGGGGAAAATGGATTGGATTTTAGGCCAGCGCCTTGGCCAGCGCCGCCTCGAAGGCTTCGGGCTGCCAACCGACCGTGAGCGCAACGCCACGCCAATCGATCACGGGGCGCTTAACCAAGCTGGTGTGCAGCTGCATCAGCGCGCAAGCGCTTGGCGCGTCCACCGCGCGGGCTTGCTCCACTGCGTCCAGCTTGCGCCAGGTCTGTCCCTGCCGGTTGAGCAGGCGTTCCCAGCCTGCCGCCGCGCTCCATTTTGCGAGCAACTCCCTGCGGACGCCTTGCTTTTTGAAGTCGTGGAAAACATAAGCAACCTGGCGCTCCGCCAGCCAGGCGCGCGCCTTTTTGACCGAGTCGCAGTTGGGGATGCCATAGACGGTAATCATGGATGGGATGATGCCACGCTGGGCGACAATCCCTTGGCTTATGAAAACACTTCCTGAATGGCTCGCGCATTGCGAGCGCTTGCACCCCCTCACCATCGACATGGGCCTGGAGCGGGTGCGCACGGTGGCCGATCGCATGGGCTTGACCATTCCATGCCCGGTGATTACCGTCGCCGGCACCAACGGCAAAGGCTCCACGGTGGCCATGCTCGAATCGATCCTGCGCGCCGCCGGTTACCGCACCGGGGTCTACACCTCGCCGCATTTGGTGCACTTTGAAGAACGCATGCGCATCAACGGGGAGGCCGCATTGGCCGCCGCGTTTGTCCCGGGCATGGAGGCGGTGGAGCGGGCCCGCGCGCCCGCAAGCGGCAACGAGGCGGTGTCTCTCACGTACTTCGAATTCACCACGCTGGCGGTTCTGCGGGTGCTGTCGCAAAGCGGTTTGGATGTCGTCATCCTGGAGGTGGGGCTGGGTGGGCGGCTGGACGCGGTCAACATCGTCGACCCTGATTGCGCGGTCATCACCAGCATCGACCTGGATCACATGGAGCTGCTGGGCCCTGACCGCGAGGCCATTGGTCGTGAGAAGGCCGGCATCATGCGCGCGGGCCGCCCGGTGGTGGTCAGCGACCCGGTTCCGCCCGCCAGTGTGCTGGCCCAAGCCGCCGCCTTGGGCGCCGACCTGTGGCGCGCGGGCGTTGACTTTGCGGTCGAGGGTGACAAGCAGCAGTGGGGCTGGTCAGGCCGGGGTCGCCGCTACAGCGGGCTGGCCTACCCGGCGCTGCGCGGCGCTAACCAACTGGTCAACGCAGCCGGCGTCCTGGCGGCATTGAGCGCGCTGCGCGCGGTGCTGCCCGTGACAGCCCAGGCCGTGCGCAGCGGGCTGGCTACTGTGGAATTGCCCGGACGCTTCCAGATTGTTCCGGGCCAACCCGCCTTGGTGCTGGATGTGGCGCACAACGGACATGCCGCAGCCGCTTTGGCCGCCAACCTGGACGCCATGGGCTATTTCCCCGCGACCCATGCGGTCTTCGGCGCGATGGCCGACAAAGAGCTGGCGTCCATCTGGGCGCGTATGCACCCCTTGGTGGACCACTGGTACTTCACCGACCTGCCCACGCCGCGCGCCGCCCGTGGTGCCGCGTTGCAAGCGCAATGGCAGGCCCATGAGCGAGCGGTCGGCGCCGCAGGCCCTGCCCGCGCCGTGCAGCAGACTTCCCATGCCTTTTTGGACCCTGCGGTGGCCCTCGCTGCAGCTCTCGCCGCCGCAGACCCCGCTGATAGAATTGTGGTGTTCGGCTCGTTTTACACGGTCGGCGGCGTCCTCCAGCAGGGATTACCACAACGCGCAGCACCGCATCTGGCACCCTAAACTTCCTTCTCCCTATGGCTTTCTTCAAGTTCCGCTCCAGTGACTCCGAGGCGCAGCCACCCGCGTCCGCCGCGGATAGTCTGGACGTTCTGCGCCAGCGTGCCCGCCAGCGCCTCTTGGGTGCTGCGGCGCTGGTTCTGGCTGGCGTGATCGGTTTTCCCCTGGTTTTTGACACTCAGCCGCGTCCCGTTGCGCTGGATATCCCGATTGATATTCCCGAGAAAGACAAGTCCAAGCCGGTGTTGATCTCGCCTTCCACGGTAGCGCCAGCCGGCGTGGTGCTGGCCCCCGGTCCGCTAGAGTCCGCGCCGCCCGCACCCGCGACCAAGCCAGCCGCAGCCGATACCGAAGTGGTGTTGTCCACGTCCAAGCCTGTTGACAAGGCGGTGGATAAGCCGCAGGAAAAGTCTGGGGATAACGCCGCGGATGCGGCCCAGACGACATCCGAAGAGGCCAAAAAGGCGCGCGCCCTGCTGGAAGCAGCGGCGGCATCGTCAGGTGCGCGTTTTGTCGTGCAGGCCGGTGCGTTTGCCGATGCGGCAGCGGCGAAGGATGCCCGCGCCAAACTCGAGCGCGCGGGCATGAAGACGTATACCCACGTGGCCGACACCAAAGATGGCAAGCGCACCCGGGTCCGTGTGGGCCCGGTCGCGTCGCTGGCCGAGGCCGACAAATTGGCCGAGCGGATCAAGAAACTCGATCTGCCAGCTCAGGTGCTCGCGCTCTGAGCTTGCGCGCACCGGCCATGGCGAATACCGATTGGATATTTCTCGCCATTCTGGGTTTCTCCACCTTATGGGGCCTTTGGCGTGGCCTGGCCTCTGAGTTGCTGGGCTTGTTGAGCTGGGTGGCAGCATTCGTATTGGCGCAGTGGTTCGGGGAGACAGCCGGCGGCTGGTTGCCCTTGGCGGGTGCGCCGGAGCTGCTGCGTTTTTCTGCCGGGTTTGTGCTGGTTTTTGTGCTCTCCATCGTGGTCGGGTCCGTGCTCGCGTTTGTGCTCAAAAGCGCCTTGTCCGCCGCTGGACTGGGGCCGGCGGACCGCGCGCTGGGAGCGGTTTTCGGAGCCGGGCGGGGCATGCTGCTGCTGCTGGTGATCAGCGCGGTGGTTGCCATGACGCCTTGGCGCGATGACCCCGCCTGGTCAGAGTCGCATGCTGCAGCGGTGGCTGACACCGTGCTGCGCGGTCTGAAGCCCTGGCTGGCGCCGGATTTTTTCAAATACCTGCCCGCATCCCTGCGTTCGGGCTGAACCACAAGAAGCGAGTTGCAAAGATGTGCGGAATCGTCGGCGTTGTCAGCAACGCACCTGTGAACCAGCTGATTTATGACGCGCTGTTGCTGTTGCAGCACCGTGGCCAGGACGCTGCGGGCATCGTGACCCAGCAGGAAGATAAATTCTTCATGCACAAGGCCAAGGGCATGGTCAAAGACGTTTTCCGCACCCGCAACATGCGTGCGCTGCCGGGCAACTGCGGCCTGGGCCAGGTGCGCTACCCGACGGCGGGCAACGCTTTCAGCGAAGAAGAGGCGCAACCTTTTTACGTGAACGCGCCCTTTGGCATTGTGCTGGTCCACAACGGCAACCTCACCAACGCCCATGCACTCAAAGCCGAGCTCTCCAGCGTGGACCACCGGCATATCAACACCGAGAGCGACTCCGAGGTGCTGCTCAACGTGCTGGCGCATGAACTTGAGCACACCACCCGGGGGCAGTCGCTGGATGTGCAAGCGGTGTTCACGGCGGTGCGCAAAGTGCACCGGCGGGTTAAGGGTTCGTATGCGGTGATTGCGCTGATTGCAGGGCAGGGCGTGCTGGCGTTTCGCGATCCGTATGGCATCCGGCCTTTGTGCATCGGCAGCGGGCCGGGTACGGTGGTCCTGGCCAGCGAGTCAGTGGCGCTTGAAGGGACCGGCCACGCGCTGGAGCGCAATATCGAGCCCGGCGAGGCCGTTTTTATCGACTTGGCAGGCACCGTGCACGCCCAGCAGTGCGCCGACGTGCCGCAGCTCAAGCCCTGTATTTTTGAGTACGTCTATCTGGCCCGCCCCGATTCGGTGATGGACGGTATTTCGGTCTACCAGGCTCGGGTGAATTTGGGTGAAGCGCTGGCGCGCCGCGTCGTCTCGCAAGTGCCGCCCAGTCAGATTGATGTGGTCATCCCCATCCCCGAGTCCAGCCGCCCGAGTGCGGCGCAACTGGCGCAGCTCTTGGGCTTGCCCTACCGCGAGGGGTTTGTGAAAAACCGCTACGTGGGCCGCACCTTCATCATGCCCGGGCAGGCGGTGCGTAAAAAATCGGTTCGACAAAAACTCAACGCGATTGCGAGTGAGTTCAAGGGCCGCAACGTGCTGTTGGTGGATGACTCCATCGTGCGCGGCACCACCAGCCAGGAAATTGTGCAAATGGCGCGCGACGCAGGCGCCGCCAAGGTGTATCTGGCCAGCGCCGCGCCGCCGGTGCGCTATCCCAATGTGTACGGCATCGACATGCCCACCGCTTCTGAGCTGGTGGCGCACAACCGCAGCGTCGAAGAGGTACGCGCCATCATTGGCTGCGACGCGCTGATTTACCAGGACGTGGACGCCATGAAAAAAGCCATCGGCGTGCTCAACCCCCGCATCAGCGGTTTCGATGCCTCGTGTTTTGACGGCGTGTACGTAACCGGCGACGTGGATGCCGCCGATATCGCCCGCCTGAACGCTGCGCGGGTGGGCGGTGTGGAAGACGAACAAGACACCTCCCGCCTGGCCCTGCCCAACCCCGTTTCGTGATACCAGAGTTGAAAGAAACCATGCCTTCCAAAGCCCTGCCACCCGGCTTGCACCCCGACACCCTGGCCCAGCGCACCGCCGTGGCGCCCAGCCAGTACGGGGAAAACTCCGAAGCCCTTTTCCTCACCAGCGGCTATGTGCAGCCCAACGCCGAGACCGCCGCCCGCCGCTTCGCGGGCGAGGAAGACGGCTACACCTATGGCCGTTATGGCAACCCCACGGTCAGCAGCTTCGAGCAGCGCCTGGCTGCGCTGGAAGGCGCGCAGGCCTCGATTGGCACCGCATCGGGGATGTCGGCCATTTTGATGATGTGCATGGGCCTGCTGCAAGCGGGCGACCACGTGCTGTGTTCGCGGTCTATGTTTGGCTCGACCATCAAGCTCATCGGCTCCGATCTGGCAAAGTTTGGCGTGGAGTCCACCTTCGTGTCGCAAACCGATCTGGGTGCCTGGCGCGACGCGATCCGCCCGAACACCCGTTTGCTGTTTGCTGAGACGCCCACCAACCCGTTGACCGAGGTCTGCGACATCCAGGCCTTGGCCGATCTGGCGCACAACGCCGGCGCGCTGTTTGCCGTGGACAACTGCTTTGCCACGCCCAGCCTGCAGCGGCCAATGGCCCTGGGCGCTGACATCGTGATGCACTCGGGTACCAAATACCTGGATGGGCAAGGCCGTGTGATGGCCGGTGCCCTGTGCGCCAGCGAGGCCCTGGTGACTGAGAAATTTTTGCCCGTCCTGAAAAGCGCGGGTATGTCGCTGGCGCCTTTTAACGCCTGGGTCGTACTCAAGGGTCTGGAAACATTGGATTTGCGCATGCGCGCCCAAAGCGCCAATGCGCAGGCGCTCGCCACCTGGCTGGAATCGCATCCGGCCGTGGCGCGGGTCTATTACCCCGGGCTGGCCTCGCACCCGCAGCACGCTCTGGCTTTGCGGCAGATGTCGGGCGTGGGGGGTGCGTTGCTGTCCTTTGAATTGAAGGCCGCTGATGCGCAGCAGGCGCGCCGCCGCGCTTTCCATGTGCTGGATGCGCTGCAAACGTTGTCCTTGTGCACCAATCTGGGCGACACCAAAACGCTGGCTGCGCACCCCGCCAGCACCTCGCATGGCCGCTTGACGGAGCCCCAGCGGCTGGCCGCTGGTATCAGCCAGGGCCTGGTGCGCGTATCCGTCGGCTTGGAGCATGTGCCGGATATGCAGGCCGACTTGTCGCGCGGCTTGGATACGGCGCAGGGACTCGCATGAGCCGCACCCGCACCCGCTTCGCCCCGTCGCCCACGGGCTTCATCCACCTGGGCAATATCCGCTCCGCGCTGTACCCCTGGGCCTTTGCCCGGGCGACTGGCGGCGACTTCATTTTGCGTATCGAA
>CANFTU010000027.1 GCA_947450005.1 Comamonadaceae bacterium
CACGGGCCTGACCACGGCCAATATGCAGGCCTACAGCAGCTTTTCCAGTACGTGGTCAATCGCCTCATCAGGCGGCAGCAGCAGTACCTGGCGCATCTACGACGGCTACACCTACCCGCTGTTGCGTACATTTTTGACCTCACTGGCAAGCGATAAGTCGACAACCTACACCGGTGCGGTGCAATACGGCGTTGGCTATGGGGTGTCCAATATCTCGGGCACCGTAGCCAGCGGCACCAATGCAGGCACATACACGAGCGCGATGTACTCCAACCAGCAGGGATATGACCTCAGTGGCAGCGGCACGCTCACCATCGCCAAAGCACCTCTGACTATTACGGGCAGCAGCGCCAGCACCATCTACACCGGAGTCGCCCAGACGCTCAGCGGTTACACCGTCAGCGGCCTGGTGGGCAGCGACACCACATCGAGCCTCAGTGGCGTAAGCGCCAGCGTGAGCGGCACCAACGCGGGCAGCTACACCAACTCGGTGACTGCGAGTACTCAGACTAACTACAGCGTGACCACCGCAGACGGCACGCTCACTATTTCGGTTCCCACCAGCAGTTCCGTGGGATCAAGTACGACAGTCGTTGATCCGGAGTTGGAGACTTTCCGCCTGCCGACACGTGGATTAGCAGCGGTACTGATTGAAGACGATGGAACCTATGGGGGCAGCTACTATCTGGAAAAGTCGTACGACGCGCTTTCCATTCCGGCCCCCAGCACTGATGTGGCAGGCTCCTTCAAAACCGCGCCATCCGGTGAAGCGAACAAATTTCGGGTGCCAGATCTCAGTGGTATCCCTGTTTCAGGCGGAAGTTAGGGGCGAAGTCATCAGAAAATAGACCGAAGCCACATCCCCGTTAGGAAATATTCATGTCTCACTGTCCCGCGAACTACACCTCGCTCCTGGTGACAGCAGGTGGCCGGCTGGTATGCGCACGCTGCACAGCAAAGTCAAAAACTACCGGGCTCCAATGTGGCAGACCCGCTCTTAAATTGAGCACCACCCAGAAGTGCCAGTTTCATGGTGGCCGTTCGACCGGCCCAACATCTGCAGAGGGTCTCCGCCGAATCGCGAACGCACATTACAAACACGGGTCGTCCTCCAAAGAATCCAGACAGTCCTATTCCAGGGCATCAGCGAATTTGCGCCGTCTAGAGGATTCCTTATATGTACTCGGTATGACCACGGCACCCCGTACCCGAGGCCGCAAACCGCTGGGCTATACCCCAGTGCGCACCATGCGTGAAGTGCACGAAATGATTCTTGACATCGAATTACACCGTAATAACGGCTCAAACGAAGGGGGCTGAATTTTTAAACGCAAGACCCATGGTCCGGGCCTGTAAGTGAGGGTTAAGTTGGAGGCGCACCAGGTGTATCAGCATACATAACAATGCGCGCTCTAGGACGGTTTCCAGGTGCGCGCGTCACCCGTATGAGGCCCGCCTTCTCCAACCTGAGGAGTCCGTCGGCAGCAGCATCCCTGGATATGTTCAGCCTCTCCAGCATTTTTCTAGTCACTGTCACCTCACCACCTTTTGCCATCCCATGCAACCACCACAGCCCCACAGCCAGCGCTAGGGCTTTACCCGGTAACTTTGCAACCCTCTCCACCCAAGGTATAGGAATGGGGCCACGGATAAACAGCTCCTTGGTCTTGGCCTCCTCCCATTGTCCATTGCTGACGTTGCGCTTGATGCGCTTTACCGGTATGTCCCTGTCTTCCATGGGGTGGGTATTAAAGATATTTATATAAGAATAGAGGGGTACGGTAGCAAGCCACAGGGGGTGCGGCAGCGTGCCAGGGGTCAGTCATCTTCTGTCCCGACATACTCAGGCTGACCTATCAGTGGCATCACCTTGTTCCACATCTGAAGGCCCCGCCCATCCATATAGCGCTGTGGATAGCGCACCGTGTTTACATCGCTACGTAGCTCAAACCCGGCCAGGACGATTGCACTGGCCTTCTTCATCAGAGCCTGGGTGGTGGCAACTGCGGCGTTCAACTCCTCCAGCGGGGCTTCGATCAGCAAAGCGTCGTGGACCGGAGCGCATACCCGGATACCGGCATCCGTCAATAGAACACACGCGATGCGTAGCATGTCGGCCCCGGTAGCCTGTACGGGGAAGTTGCGAAGGCTACGGTCATTGATTTCGCCGGTGGCGTGAATTTGCCAGCCAAAAACAGTCCACAGCCTCTCCCCCAGAACTGCCTCATCGACGGCACTGTCGGACCATTTCCAGAACTGCTTATAGGTACGCTTGTGCAGTTCCAGGAGTTGGCGCGCACGGGCCACTGGTTGGTTGATGCGGGCTGCTAGGCTGGCCTCCCCCATCCCGTACTGGACTGCAAGCACGCACTGCTTGAATTGCTCCCGTTGGTCCTTATGGGTGTCTTTAGTCGCACCCCGGGGTACGGCTCCGGCCTGGACGGCAAACTCTAGGTACGGGTCACCACTTCGGTAGGCCTGCATCATCGCGGGGTCCTGGGATAACGCACCAGCAATACCAAACTCCTGCTGGCTCCAGTCCACGTAGGCCAGGCCCCAGCCCGCTTTGGGGCGAATCAGCCCACGCAGCCACACCGATGGACCGAAGATGAATTTGGAGTTGGAGGGCTGATTACGCCCTGTGCTGGCTCGAAAGGGAGAGAGCAGGCACCGGTTACGCCCGTCTTCACCCACGTAAAGGTTGGACAAACGCATCTCTGATAAGGAGGCCCGGAGTTCACGGATTGGGGCTACTTGGTTGTAGGTCCGTGCCATCTGGCGGAAGGTGTCGTCGCTCAGATCGAGCTTGCCGCTGGGTAGGCGGGGCCAGGGGATTTGGTTGGCAATAAGGTAGGTCTCCCAGTGCTCGACCTTGAAGCTGCGGCCCGTATACACCCCGTAATCTCGGTCGACTTCGATAATGAGGTCGTCTTGAATAGCATGCCAGTTAGCCGCAAGGAGGGTCAGGATTTCCACGTCGATCGGAATCCCATTGGTCTGCATTTTCGAGACCGACTGCATGTAGCGCCCGCGAAGCAGCGCGCGGGGGAGGTCAATTTGACTTTGCATTTTGTTGAGCAAATGCGCCAGGCTGACTACGTCGCTTTCACAATAGTCCAGGATAGCCAACTGTTCCGCTCCAGACCAAGGGCCGCCCGTAAGTACCAGGTCGCGCATAGCATCTTTGGCCTCGCCCCCCAAAGAGGGTAGCTTGAAGTAAAGCAGCGCCCCCAGCAATCCATTCCCATGAGGCGGGCGCAGCCCATTGGTCAGCCACCGGAACTCGGCAAAAAGGTCTAACAGGTTCGCCGGATATTCCCAACCGAGTGCCGCGAAACAATCCATTTCGGCGCTGGCGAAGTAGGCGACGAACAACGCATCCTTACCTGTTGGGAAGGGGGCGGTTGGCATGGCCCGCAGTTCAGCCTGCCCGTAGCGTGATGTATCGCCGCTGGGCCACTGCCGCACCACCATACAAACCGGCACCGGGGGATTGCCCTCCCTCCCACCCGCTGGGTGGAACTCAAAGTCCACTAGGTAGATACCGCCGGGGAAGTTCCATGCGCACATCAAATTCTCCCCAGCAGTCCTTGGACCACCGGGTGATCCAGGGATTGAATGATTTTGCCGCGAAAGGCTACCTCGATAAGCTTGTGCATTCCATATTCGGGCCAGTCTGGCTGGGATAGTGAAACTTGGGCTTCACAGACGTCGTAACCTCCCATCTGCATGTTGGCGTTAATGCGGATCCAGCTTTCTTTTGCGAGTTCAACGGCCTGGAATAGAGATTCGTGCCAGGGATTGCGCGCGCCAGATTCGCCAGGTCTGGGAACCGGAATTAGGAAGACGTTGTTCTGGCGGTCAATAGCGGTGAAAAGGTCTACAGCTTGTATCAATTCGCTGATTTGGCGCGCCACTTCCGGCATCACAAGATAGCTTTCATCCTTTTCCTTTTGCTGCAGCAGCATTCCACCGAACGCCATGTCGGCTGATGGGTGCGTCCTGAAGAACTGCGGCTTCCTTGGCTTCCTGACAGGGACGTTTGTTAGCAATTTTTTAACGCCCAGTGTCGCACCGTAGTTCGCGGGGAGACGCAAGGAATTCAGGTCAAGTGCTGAACTACTGGTAACGGCCTGAGGCATGGTCTGTATGGTCATAAATAACTTTCATTGGGGATATGTTTATTGGGTAAAAATCGATTTCGTCGAGCACGGCCACTTACGCTCATCAGGGGTCGCGCAGCCTTGGAGCAATATTGCTGGGTTTGCCGGGGTGCGCTTGGTAGGCACCGTCAAGCAGGTAGCGGCGCACATCGCCGCACTGCCACGCAGTGGTGTTTGGTCCCAGCTTGTAGGGCGCGGGGAATCGTCCGTCTCGGACCATCCGCCACAGCGTGGCGCGGCTCACCGGTAGCAGCCTGGGGCAGCTTGGGTCACGGGTGTCGCCTACAAGTTGGCGCTCCCGCAGGTAGGCGGAGTCGGGGGTCTGGTCGAACCAGTTGGGCGGTATAGGATGAGACATCTGGTCACCTCGTTAATCAAGATGACGCAATGTATTTTCATAAACGCCCGCCTACAAGGGACTAGATGGATTCATTTTTCGGTCAGCATGCACGCCGAAAAATCACTTCCCCTTTTGGGACTTCCGCCAATCGCTTAGGGCACCTCGGACGGAGGTTGACGCTGAAATACTGGTTGCTTCCATTGCCTTTGGAACAGAATTTTTATATGGGAGCTGAGCACACTCCGGGTTTGCATCGCACCAGTCAAATATCCTCTTCCTTTCGGCATGCGCTGCCGCACTCCGTTGCATGGCGCTCTTATCTCGATTTACCCCCGACGTGATTTTTGTTCGATGGTCGAGCACGTGGAAAATTAGCTGCAACAGCGACTCTTGGTAAACAATGCCTGCAAGGGCATTGGAGTCTGCCCTCTCTTGCATCACGAGATCAAAAATCTTCTTTCCGTCGGCCACACTCTTCTGATGGAGTTCATATAGACCGGCTAAGCCTAAGGCCGTGCGCGGGTTCGTTTGGCTGTCACTCATGCCGCCTTCAGGGGAACTACGTTATCCCCTGCCCCCATTCCTTCAACTAGCGCACCCCAGTCCGCCATGAACCTTCGACGCTCATCCAGATGTTGGCTGCGCGCATAGGCAGCGACGACTTTGTTGGCCTCCCTGTGGTCCAACTGACGTTCCAATGCCTCTGCCTGCCATCCGCGCTCGCTAAGGAGACTCCTCGCGGAAGCCCGCAATCCATGATGACTTTGCTTGTCCTGGTATCCAATGCGTCGGAACAAATTGTTTATCGTGTTCTCACTGATAACGCGATCGGCTGCACCGTTGCTGGGAAACAAAAATTCCGTATGACCGGACAGGTCGCGCAAGGAGGCCAAAATTGATAATGCCTGCTTCGATAGTGGAACCGTGTGGGCTTGCAGGTGCTTACCCGTTTTCATCTCAGCAGCAGGTATCCGCCACTCCGCCACATCGATATCAATTTGCTCCCATTTGGCTTGTCGCAACTCTTTGGGTCGTGTCCAAGTTAGGAGTCCAAATTGGGCGCATAGCTTGGTCAGCGGGTCAGCTCGGGTCGTATTCCGTAGGTCTCGAACAAACTCACCAAATTCACGCCGAGTGGTTAACGCCGGGCGGTGCTTTACCTTAACGCTTGTGATTGCACCGCGCATCGACGCGGCTGGGTCGATTTCGCATCGACCAGTTTGTATCCCGTACCGAAAGACCTGCCCGGAAATCTCCCGCAATCGCCCCGCCGTGTAGGCGGTCCCCGCAGCCTCGACCTTCCTCAACATCTTCAGAATGTCTGGGGGCTTGATTTCTGCGATGGGGCGTGCCCCAATCTCAGGGAATATGTGATTCTCCAGTTGAGTCAGGAGCTTTTTTGCAGTGTTCTCGGCGCAGCCCTTTGACTTCATCCGATGCCACTCCAAGGCAACAGCCTTGAACGTATTGACTGATTCGGCCAGCACCGCCTCCTTCTGCTCACGCTTCGCGTCGCTCGGGTTCACGCCATCGGCTAGCATCTCCCTAGCGCTCTCGCGCCGCTTACGGGCCTTTGCGAGGGTAACGGCTGGATAAACACCGATGGCAAGAGTCTTGCGCTTTTCGGCAAAGCGGTAATCCATTCGCCAATACTTGCCGCTGCTTTTTACCAACAGATACATCCCGCCGCCATCGGCGTACTTGTCCCCCGCAGGGCTGCCAGTGTGCTTTACCTGCTTCACGAAAGTGTCCGTAAGTGCCATGCTGCATCCTTTCTGACGGTACTTTTTTCTGGGGCGATGTCAGATACCGCCAAAAATACCGGCAAAGTACCGTCGTGGCATGGTACACGCTGATACCGCTTGAGGCAATAAAAAACCCGCTTCTCCAATGGAGAGAGCGGGTTTTGATACTGGATGGCACTGTCTGCGACAGTCAAATGGTGCCGGTTATCGGATTCGAACTGATGACCTACCGCTTACAAGGCGGTTGCTCTACCAACTGAGCTAAACCGGCACGTCGAGATTCTACCTTCCACAGCCTTTACTTGATCCGCGTGAGAACAGGTTTTGCCCGCGGAGAGGGTGACGGTGTTTCGGGTGGTGGTTGCGGGTTAGACGTTACCGACGCGACCTCCGGCGCAATGCCTGCACCGCTTGCCTGCGACGCCGCGAGTTCGCCCACAGGGAACGCCATGCCCTGGCCGTTTTCCCGGGCATAGATCGCCGACACGCGCGCAACTGGCACAAAAATATCGCGTGCCACGCCACCGAACCGCCCTTTGAACTCGATGAATTCATTGCCCAGTTGCAGACCGCTGGTGGCATCGAAACTCACGTTCAACACCATCTCTCCGTTTTTCACAAACTCCATGGGCACCCGCACCTCGGCATTGACAGACACGACGATGTAAGGCGTATAGCCGTTGTCCGTGCACCACTCGTAAATGGCGCGTATCAAATACGGACGGGTGCTCGTAGGAGGATTGCTCTCTACCATGACCTGGTGCTCCGCCCTACTTGCGCATGACCTTTTCAGATGGAGTCAATGCCTCAATGTAAGCGGGACGGGAAAAGATGCGCTCTGCGTATTTCAGCAAGGGCGTGGCGTTTTTGCTCAGGTCAATGCCGTAGTATTCCAGGCGCCAGAGCAAAGGGGCAATCGCCACATCCAGCATGGAGAAGCTCTCGCCCATCATGAATTTGTTCTTCAGAAAAACTGGCGCCAACTGGGTCAGACGGTCACGGATGTGGGCGCGTGCTTTCTCCATCGCTTTCTCATTGCTCTTAGAGGCGCGTGTCTCCAGTGTGGCCACATGGACGAACAGTTCCTTCTCGAAATTCAGCAAGAACAGGCGTACACGGGCCCGGTCCACCGGATCTCCGGGCATGAGTTGGGGGTGTGGGAAGCGCTCATCGATGTACTCATTGATGATGTTGGATTCATACAAAATCAAATCGCGTTCGACCAGAATCGGCACCTGACCGTAGGGGTTCATGACCGCAATGTCTTCGGGCTTGTTATAGAGGTCCACATCCCGGATTTCAAAATCCATACCCTTTTCGAACAGAACAAAGCGGCAACGGTGGGAAAACGGGCAGGTCGTTCCTGAATACAAAACCATCATGACTAGACACTCCTAAAAATCAAAAAGAGTGGGCTGCCTCACGCAAACCCACTCCCAGTAGCAAGGACCGCGCGGCGCCAATCGGGCGCAGCGCAGAGGCTTACATGACGTCTTTCCAGTACGCAGCGTTCAAACGCCAGGCGAAGAATGTGAAAACGAGCAAGAACAACAGCACCCACACACCGACCCGCACGCGGGTACTTTGGGCCGGCTCTGCCATCCAGCTGAGGTAGCCCACTAAGTCACCCACTGCGGCGTCGTACTCCGCCGGAGTCAGAGTACCGGGAGTGACCTGTTTCCAGGCTTTAAACACCTCGACCTCATGGCCATGCTGCTCCACTGCCGTGTACTCGGGCACACGCTTACCTTGCAACTCCCACAGCACATGGGGCATACCCACATTGGGGAAAGCCAGGTTGTTCCAGCCGGTGGCCTTGGAGGGGTCCACGTAGAAACTGCGCATGTAGGTGTACAAGTAATCAGCACCGGTACCCTGCCCTGCGGAAGAACGCGAACGTGCAATCAAGGTCAGGTCTGGGGGATTGCCACCGAACCATTCTTTGGCGTTGCGCGGATCAATCGCGGCCTTCATGGTGTCGCCTACTTTTTCGGTGGTGAACAGCAGGTTGTCTTTGATCTGCTGCTCCGTCAAACCGATGTCTTTCAGGCGGTTGAAACGCATGTAGGCGGCGGAATGGCAATTCAGGCAATAGTTCACGAACAACTTCGCACCGTGCTGCAAAGCCAGTACGTCATTCGATTTATCCGGCGCCTTGTCCCAGGCGATTCCACCCGTGTTGGCAAGGGCTGCGCCAGCGCAGGCAAAGAGGAGTGCGAAGCTCGCAACAAGTTTTTTCATATACAAGGACTCCAGCGCGAGAGGCTGTCGATGACGCAAAAATTAATGAGGGGCGAAAGTGACACGCGATGGCACAGGCTTGGTGTCACCCATGCTGCTCCACCAGGGCATCAGCAGGAAGAAACCGAAGTAATACAAGGTACCGACCTGTGAAATCCGCTCGCCCACTGCCGACGGAGGCTGCACCCCCAAATAGGCCAGGATAATGAAGTTCACGACGAAAACGGCATACACATACAGATGCCAGCTCGGCCGGTAACGGATCGATTTGACCGCGCTGTTGTCGAGCCAAGGCAGGAAAAACAAGATGATGACCGCACCACCCATCACCACCACGCCCCAGAACTTGGCGTCGGTATTGAGCATCATGGCGGTCACCACCACAGCCGCTCCCAAGATCACGATTTTGAACAACGCGGCCAGTTTTCCACGGAAAACCGCAGTCAAGGCACCGCCCCACACGCAGGCAATCAGCACCAGCATCATTTCGTCGGTGATCGCACGCAGCATCGAATAGAAGGGTGTGAAGTACCAAACCGGCGCGATGTGCAAAGGCGTCTTCAGCGGATCCGCCGGGATGAAATTGTTGTACTCCAGGAAGTAGCCGCCCAACTCCGGTGCAAAGAAGATGATGGCCGTGAACACCATGAAGAACATGCTGGCGGCAAAAATGTCGTGAACCGTGTAATAAGGGTGGAATGGGATGCCGTCCACGGGGTGGCCGTTGGCCCCCTTGTTGGCTTTGATTTCCACGCCGTCGGGGTTGTTGGAGCCCACTTCATGCAAAGCAATGATGTGGGCTACCACCAGACCCAACAACACCAGAGGCACAGCAATCACGTGGAAGCTGAAGAATCGATTCAGCGTGGCGTCGCCCACCACATAGTCGCCACGGATCAACAGCGCCAGATCAGGACCCACAAACGGAATGGCCGAGAACAGGTTCACGATCACCTGAGCACCCCAATAGCTCATTTGTCCCCAGGGCAACAGATAACCCATGAACGCCTCTGCCATCAGGCACAGGAAAATCGCACAGCCGAAAATCCAGACCAATTCGCGCGGCTTGCGGTAGCTGCCATAAATAAGGCCGCGGAACATGTGCATATAAACCACGATGAAAAACGCGGATGCGCCCGTGGAGTGCATGTAGCGGATCAGCCAGCCCCATGGCACGTCGCGCATGATGTATTCGACCGAGCCGAATGCCAGCGCGGCATCGGGCTTGTAATGCATCACCAGAAAAATGCCGGTGATGATTTGAATTGCCAGCACCACAATGGCCAGCGAGCCAAAGATGTAAAAGAAGTTGAAGTTCTTAGGCGCGTAATACTGACCCAAATGGTCGTTGTACAACTGGCTCAGGGGAAAGCGGTTGTCAACCCAGTTCAACAGGCGCGCGCCTGCGGGGGCGTTGGGGGATATTTCTTTCATTTCAGCCATGATCTGCTCCGAAGGCTTAAGCTTTTTTGTCTTCGCCAATCAGCAACTTGCTGTCGGAGAGGTACATGTGGGGCGGGACTTCGAGGTTGTCCGGTGCCGGCTTGTTCTTGAAAACACGGCCGGCCATGTCGAAGGTGGAGCCATGGCAGGGGCACAAAAAGCCGCCTTTCCAGTCGTCTGGCAGAGACGCCTGGGCACCTGTCTGGAATTTATCTGATGGAGAGCAGCCCAAATGGGTGCAGATTCCGACAGCCACAAAAAATTCGGGTTTGATCGAGCGGCCTTCGTTGCGGGCGTAGGCGGGCGTGAGTTCCGATGGCTTGCGCTTGGAATCCGGGTCGGCCAGCGCGCCGCTCAGGCCTTTCAAAGCGGCTAATTGTTCAGCGGTACGACGGACAATCCAGACCGGCTTGCCACGCCACTCAACGGTTTTTTTCTCGCCCGGCTTGATATCGCCCAGGTCCACTTCCACAGCAGCACCGGCGGCCTTGGCGCGCTCAGAGGGTTGGAAGGTACTGACAAAGGGGACTGCGACTGCTGCGGCTCCGGCTGCGCCGGCACAGGTGGATGCAATGATCCAAGTTCGCTTGCTTGAGTCGACCGCCTGGGTATCGACGTGGGTTGCACTCATGGGAATCCTCAGTCTTCGCTACATAGGGAAACGCGGATTGTAGCTGAGGGGGTCGCGCTTTACGGCTGTCCCGGACGCTATCCCTTACGCGCCGCGGCCAGCGCGGCCAACAAACTGGCCGGGTCAGCGCGACCTGTTCCCGCGATATCAAAAGCCGTACCGTGGTCCGGGCTGGTGCGCACAAAAGGCAGGCCGAGGGTGCTGTTGACGCCCTGCTCCACGCCAAGGTACTTCACCGGAATCAGCCCCTGATCGTGGTACATCGCCACCACCACATCAAAACCCTCGGGTTGCCCGGCCCGCGCGCGCATGAAAACCGTGTCGGGCGCGAACGGCCCGCGCACATCGATGCCCGCCGTGCGCGCAGCAGCCACCGCCGGCGCAATGACCTCGCCCTCTTCGGAGCCAAACAATCCCCCCTCCCCGGCATGCGGATTCAACCCGGCGACTGCGATCCTCGGCGCGCGCCCCAGCAGACTTTGCAAGCTGCTGTGGGTGATTTCGACGGTCTGCAGCACGCTTGCGAAGGTGACCGCGTGCAGCGCTCGCGCCAGCGACAGGTGGATGCTGACCAGCACCACCCGCAACTCCGGGTTGGACAACATCATCCGCACCGGTACCGAATCCGGGCTCCTTCCGGCATGCAAGGCGGCTTGCCACTGCAGCATTTCGGTGTGCCCGGGGTAGCGGTCGTAGGGCGGCCCCGCAGCGTTCAAGGCTTCTTTGTGAATGGGTGCGGTGACCACGGCACCGATATCGCGGCGCAACGCCGCTTGCGCCGCCCAAACGACGCAGCGTCCCGCAAATTCACCCGCCGCAGCGCTGATGTGTCCGGCAGCCACCGGCACCAGCGGCTCGCCCACCTGCAACACGGGCAGGCAGCCGGGGGGCAGATCGGCGAGCGCGCCAATCGAATCGATCTGCGCCACGGGTAAGGACACGCTACCCCGCTGCACCAGCGCCAGCGCGCGGCGCATGGTCTGCACATCACCCGCGACAAAGCAGCCCCGCGTAGCCTGTGGGCTGTGCAGAAACGCCTTGGCAATGATTTCGGGACCAATGCCCGCCGCGTCACCCATGGTGATGGCATGCGGCATATGAGCGGGCTGGCTCATGCGGGGTTGTCGATGTCGATGAAGCTGTGCCGCAGGCCCAGACGCTGCGCTACATGGCCTGCAACAGCAGGTGCGCCATAGCGCTCGCTGGCATGGTGGCCGCAGGCGATAAAGGACACACCGCATTCGCGGGCGTAATGCGCCTGGGGCTCCGAAATTTCGCCGGTGATGAACACGTCCACACCCGCCGCAATCGCCGCCTCAAAATACCCCTGCGCCCCGCCACTGCACCAACCCACGCGGCGCAGCGGCCCCGGCTTGGCATCGACCGCGACCACACATCGGCCGCACACCGACTGCACTTGCTCAGCCAATGCGTCCACGCTGCTCAGGGGCGCATTGAGGTCGCCCCAGCAGCCCAACATCTGTTCACCAAAATTCCCTTGAACCCGCAGGCCCAGCCGCGCACCGAGTTGCGCGTTGTTACCCAGCTCGGGATGCGCGTCCAGCGGCAGGTGGTACGCAAAAAGGTTGATGTTGTGCTGCAGCAAGCGGGCGATGCGTTGGCGCATCCAGCCGGTGATACAGCCGTCGTGCCCGCGCCAGAACAGGCCGTGGTGCACAAAAATCGCATCCGCACCTTCGGCTATCGCGGCGTCAATCAGGGCCAAGCTCGCGGTGACGCCCGAGACGATGTGGTGCACCTCGCTGCGCCCCTCCACCTGCAGGCCGTTGGGCCCGTAGTCTTTGAACCGCGCCGGTTGCAGCAGTTCATCCAAAGCAGCAAGCAGTTCCTGGCGGGTGGACATCCGGGGATTATGGGGCGGCGGGCAGGGACAACGCTTGGCTGGCCAGGGTATCGGCGTCGAACTGTCGCATCGCATCTGCCGTGATGCTGTCGGTGGCCAGGCTCGCAATCAGCGCGGGCTGCAGCGTGGCGGCCACCGCGCCCGCGGCGATCAGCTTGGCCAACACGTCAGCGGTCTTGACGCTGGCGGCCAGCAAGCCCGTGCCCTGCGCCTGCACAGCCACACAGGCTGCCACCAGCGACCACACATCGCGCCCCGCCGCTTCGAGGCGCCCCAAATACGGAGCGACATAGGCCGCGCCCATCTGCGTGGCCCACAGCAACTGCACAGGGTTCGCCACGCCCGTGAGCAAAACGGGTACATCGCGCCCTCGCACCGCATGCAGCAGCGGCTCCCAGTCGGCGTGGCAAGGCAGCTTGATCGTCAGATGCACACCGGCGCGCGCCGCACCCGCTTGCAACGCGTCCAGCCAGACCAAGCCCGGGTCCACGTCAGCGCAGGGCAATTGCAGCATCAACTCCGGCAGGCCGCAGTCCCCGGCCTGCGCCAGCAGGCGCAGGTAGCTGGGCAGGCTGACCGGCAAACCGGCGCGCAGCACCAGCGTGGGGTTGGTCGTGACGCCCTGCGGCTTGGGGCAGCCGGGCGGCAGCTTCCACTCGGTGTGCACGGCGGAATCGATGTAGAGCTTCATACCAAGTCGCGCTTCAGAAAAATATCTTTATCCGGAAAAAACTGGCTGTGCAGTGGCAGCAAAGCAGCCCCCAGGGCGCGTGCGTGCGAGCCGACTTTACCCATCAGCAGGCGCGGCCGGTGCATGCCATCAAAAGCGTAATGCGCCATGGCGGCCTGCGTGTCGTTCAGCAGGACTTCCATGAGCGGCGCGGCCATGGCGCCATCCATGATCACGGCGTCCAGGTCCAGCAAGGCCGCTGAGCTCGTCACGGTCATGGCCAAAGCGCGGCTGCTTTGGGCCAGCCAGGGCTGCACGTAGCGGGCGTAAGCCGGGTCCATGATGGCAGGCTGCTGCAGCAAAAACGGGTCGTGCCCGTCGGCAATCAGCGCCTGCTCGAGCTGCCAACCCGATGCCAGTTGCAGCAGCTGCGGCGGACTCTCGCCCGGTGCGTTAGTGCCGTCTTCCAAGCGGATCGGCAGCGATCCAATCGCACCCGCATTTCCACGCTCGCCGCCCATGATGTGCCCGGCCAGCACCAGCGCGCCGCCGATGAAAGTGCCCACAAAGACATACAAATAGCTGCTGACGCTTTGGCCGTGGCCTTGCAGCAACTCCGCCACGCAGGCCGCTGTGGTGTCCTTGGCAAACTCCACCGGCAGATCAGTCAGCGCCCGCACCTGCGCGGGCAGGTCCACCGATTCCCAGCGCGCCAAAGCGGCCGCCGCCTGCCCGCCCATCAAATCGGCCCATTGGTGCAAAAACAGCGGTGCGCTCAAACCAATCCCCACCACCCGGCTCCAGGATGCCCCGCGCCGTTGCTGCAGTTCGGCCAACCCCTTGGCAATGCCGGGCAGCACCTGGTCCGGGTCCGGATAGGCGTAGCGCATGTCCACCCGCTCCACCAACTGACCGCAAAAATCCACCACCACCAACTGCAGGCTGCGCCGCCCGACTTGGATGCCGATGCTGTATGCGCCATCCGGATTCAACGACAAGGGCACGGAGGGTTGGCCAATGCGGCCGCGCAACCGGTCTTGCTTGATAAGCAAGCGGTCATCCATTAAACGCCCCACGATGATGGAGACCGCCTGCGTGGACAGGTGCGTCATGCGCGCAAGGTCCGCCTTGGGCAGCGCCCCGTGGTGGCGAATGGCCTGCAGCACGATGCGCTCGTTGAACTGGCGCATGCCGGTGTGGTTGGAGCCCCGCATGCGCCGTGTATCGCCCACGCCGGCGTCTACCGGGCCGGATGCCGTTGCGGGGAGCGCGGGCTTGGAATCCGCCATGCTCAGACCAGGATCACGCCCTTGCAAAACAGCGCGTTGCCGTAGGCCGTGCCTTCACCGCTTTGCACAATCAGGCTCGCTGCCTTGATGCGCTCATAAAAAGCAAAACGCTCCACCGGCTCCACCCGCTCGGCCACGCAGCCCGCCTGCGCAGCCAGAGCCACCACGGCGTCCTGCGCGGGCGTGCGATGCGCGGGAGCGGCGTTGCAGACATGCATGAAAGCAACCGGGTGCGCCACATCAACGGCCAGCGGGAACACCGACAGCACTGCGCGGCTCACGCGCTCCAGGCTGTTGCCGGGCAGGCGCACAACCGGGCGGCCTTTGGCCAGAAAATCGGCCGTGAAATTCGCGTCCACCACCGCCACCCATTCGCCGTGGCCCATGGCGCACAGGTGCATCAACAATTCAGGCGTCAGCAGCGGGTCAATCCCAGTCAGCATGGCAGCGCCTCCACAATGGGGTTACCGGCGGGCAAACGACGAAATAGCGGAAAATTCGACGAAATCATGGTGAAAAACAAGTTTGCAGAGGCCCCGAGTATCGCGCCTCGGCGGCCTTATTCAAGAACATGTGGTTGAATTAGTCCCATCTTCTTCCTTCCGCCATGAAAAAACACATTTTTGTCCTGGGCGAGTCCCTGATGGACTGCATCGCCCAACACGACGGGCAGTTGCGCCCCCTGCGCGGCGGCAGCCCGTACAACATGGCCCGCGCGGCCAGCCTGCGCGGCGCCACGGTGCATTACCTCAACCCGCTCTCTACTGACCGCTTCGGCCAGGAGCTTGGCGCGCAGCTGGAGGCTGACGGCGTGCAGATCAGCCCGCAGCGCAGTGCCCGCCCCACTTCACTGGCCGTGGTACAGATTCAAGATGGCCAACCCAGCTACGGCTTCTACCGCGAGGGCATCGCCGACCGGGATTACACGGCACACGCCATGCTGCACCATCTGGCGGCACACGCTCAAGCCCACGGACCCGGCGTGCTCAACACCGGCTCGCTGCTGCTGATTCCGCCCGAAATCGACAAAGTGCAGACCGTGGTGCAGCAAGCGCGCGCAGCCGGTTGGATCATCAGCATGGACGTGAACCTGCGCCCGCAGGTAGCCGGCGATGTGAAGGCCTACGCCAGCGCCATCCGCGCCCTGCTCCCTTTCGCGGACTGGATCAAAGCCAGCGACGAAGACCTGCAAACCCTCGGATTTGGCGCGGCTCGTTGGGACGCAGCCCCCGCGCTGGCGCAGGCGCTGCAAGCCGCTTGTGCCGGCGCAGCCAGCCGCATTGCGCTGACCTTTGGCGGCGATGGGGCGTACCTGCAAGTGGACGGCAGCAGGGCCACCCTGCCCGCACCCCGCGTAGCGGTGGTCGACACCGTGGGCGCTGGCGATACTTTTTGGGGTAACTGCGTGGCCGATTGGGTGTTGGGCCACAGCCCAAGCGCCGAAGCCACTTTGCGCAGCGCGATGCAGGCCGCTGCCATCAACTGCACCCGCGCCGGATGCCAGCCGCCGCGCTGGAGCGAAGTGCAAGCCTTCGCAAACGGCGCCTGAACAGCGCCGCAGCGCGTCAGCGCACCTGCAGGGTGCTGCCGTCAAACTCCAAGCCCAGTGCGGGTACGGTCACCGCTTTGCGCTCGCCTTCTTTGCGCACCGTGCCAGCATGCCAGGCGTCGTAGCCACCCGCGCGCGCAGCGGCCAAAGTAGCCTCTAAATCCGCGGGGGCCACATAGGCCGCAAAGCCCACACCCATATTGAAGGTGGCGTAGGCCTCGCGCAAATCAATCGGGCCGGCTTCCATCAAAAACTGGAACAAGGCGGGCGCGGGGCGCGGGCTGTGGATCTCGTACACAAAAGGCGCCTCCAAGCGCATCAGCTTGCGCCAACCGTGGCCGGTGACGTGCGAGACGTAATGCAACCCGATGCCCGCCTGCTGGCAGGCGCGCACAAAATTCACATAGATCACCGACGGTGCCAAAAGCGCCTGCCCGTAAGTGCGTGCATCGCCGTGGCCAATAGGCGTCTGGTAGCCCGCAGGCAGGCCATCGGCAATCAGGCGGCACAGCGACAAACCATTGGTCTGCACGCCCG
>CANFTU010000028.1 GCA_947450005.1 Comamonadaceae bacterium
AGAATCGGAATGATCATCAAGGCCAGCCCAGTGGTCAGCACGATGAAGGCCGTCTCCACGACTAGCACCGCGAACCACCGCCCAAGCAGCCCGCTGCCCAAACGGCAAAGCAGGTTCACGGATGGGTTCAGCACATAAGCCAACACCGCGGCCATCGCAAAGGGTGCCAAAACCGGTGCGAGCAACCACAGCAAGAGGCCCAAGGCCGACAGACCTGCCACGGACACCGCAGCGGATTTGAAACTGGCAGCCATCAACCGATTTCCCGGCGCAGCCGCTGAACTTTCTCAGCAATACGGTCCATGTCCGCCAGGTCTTCGGTGTGCACCAAGTAGCACTCCAGATCGGCCACCGCCAGGTCCTGGTGGCCCAGGGCCGCATGCGCCAGGCCACGATCACGGTACTCGGACCACGCCTGCGGCATCAGCACCACCAACCTCTCCTGCACCGCCAGCATGCGCGTCCAGTCGCTTTGCTGCTGGTAAATCTCTTTCAAATTGCGCAACATCCGCGCCAGAATGTCGCGCTCGGGTGCCGCCTGCAAATACAGCGACAGCGGCGTATCCTGTGAATCGGTTAAGCCCGCCTGGCGGCGGTAGGGCAAAAGGATTTCCTCCAAATGGTCACGGCCCAGCGACTCTCCCGTGAGCGGGTCCACGACGGCCAATCCCAGGGGTAATTTCACCTTGATCAAAAAATGGCCGGGAAAACACACGCCATGCGCCGGTAATTTCAACGAGCGGGCCAACTCCAGCCAAATCAGCGCCAGGGAAATCGGGATCCCAACACGGCGCTCCAACACCTCGTGGATAAAGCTGTTGGCAGGGTCATAGTAGTCATTGACGTTACCCCGGAATCCCAGATCCTGGTAGAAAAACCGGTTGAGCGCGCGCAAGCGCGAGAGGGTCGCGTCATCCGGCGCAACACGGCGGCGCAAGCGTTCGACGAGGTGATCAACGGTTGACAAGGCCGCTTGCACATCCAGCTGCGGATATTCATCCTGGGCAACGCAAATTGCCGTCTCCAACAAGGGCAAGTCGTCGTCGGACTCCACCAGCGACTGGAAATAGTCCAAAGGACTGGGTACGTCAAAAGACAGGTGCATAACGATTTATAGCCGCAATTTGTTCCGCGTCAGCCGGAGGGGGATCTATTTTTCAGCGCTGTCGCGGCGCAGAAATTCGCGCAGATCCAAGCCCAACACCCGCACAACGGCCAGATAGCAGACCGCACCACCGGCCACCACAACCAGCAAAGCCCCCATGCGTGCCATGGGCGCCATGCGCAGCCATTCAACCGCGGTGGACGCCCACCACAAATACGCGGCCAACGCCGCACAACCGGCCACTACCCGCAGGGCAAATAGGCCCCACCCCGTGCGGGCCACATAACTGCCCTGACGGCGCAGACCGAGTAATAACCAACCCGCATTGACCAATGCGCCCATGCCGATCGATAGCGACAGCGCGGCGTGGGCCATCAACGGCACCAAAAACCAATTGAGTACCTGCGTGAGCACCAGCACGGCCACCGCGATGCGCACCGGCGTCGTGGTGTCCTGCTTGGCGTAGTAACCCGGGGCCAGCACCTTGATCGCCACCAGACCCAACAGTCCGATTCCCCAGCCAGTCAAGGCCAGGGCTGTTTGGTGTACGTCGAAATCGGTAAACGCCCGGTAATGGAAAAGCACCGCCACCAGCGGCTCACCGAACACCAGCAAAGCCACAGCGCACGGCATGGCCAGCAACACCACGATGCGCAAACCCCAATCCAGCAAATCAGAATATTCCTGATCATTTCCGCTGGCACGGGCAGCGCTGAGCTGGGGCATTAGCACCACACCCAGCGCCACACCCAACATCGCGGTGGGGAACTCCATCAAACGGTCCGCATAGCTGAGCCAACTCACGCTGCCCGGTCGCAGGTGCGACGCGATTTGCGTATTGATCAGCAGCGATATCTGGGCCACGCTGACACCCAGCAGGGCCGGCGCCATCAACCGCAGAATGTTCTGTGTCCCGGAGTCCTTCCAACTGCTGCGCAATCCGTCCCATGTCCAAGCCAGCCGCGGCACCACCCCAATGGCCCGCAAGGCCGGAATTTGCACCGCCAACTGCAACATGCCGCCAGCCATCACGCCGACCGCCATCGCAAAAATCGGCTCGATACCACGCGCCTGCAATTGCGGGGCCAGGCCCCAGGCCGCGGTAATCGTGCACAGGTTGAGCAAGACCGGCGTGGCCGCGGGAACCGCAAAGCGGCGGTAGGTATTGAGCACGCCGGAGGCCAGCGCCACCAGCGACATACACCCGATATACGGGAACATGAATCGGGTCATGAAGACCGCAGCCTCAAAACCACGCGGATTTTGCTGTAAGCCACTGGCCATGGCCCACACCATCAGCGGTGCAGCAACGACCCCCAGAGCACACACCAGCAACAAAACCCAGGTCATGACGCTGGCGACCTTGTCCACCAGAGCCTGGGTCGCCGCATGCCCCTCGCGCGCATGGGTGGCCGCCAGGACAGGGATAAAGGCCTGGCTGAATGCGCCTTCTGCGAACATGCGCCGGAACAAATTCGGAATGCGAAACGCCACGTTGAATGCGTCCGTCATGGCGCTGGCACCAAAAATTGCTGCCAACAAAGACTCCCGCACCAACCCGGTCACGCGCGAGAGCAGCGTCCACAAAGAGACGGTCGAAGCGGAGCGAAGGAGGTTCACGCCCCGAGTTTAGCGACCGCCCCACCCTGAGGCCCAAGGCCAAAAGGTATACTTGCTGGCTTTGCTGGCAACATCCACAGACACAAGGAAACCTATTTATGGCATCTGGAAAACCCAAGAAAAAGAACCCGCGCCTGGCGTCGGGCCGTAAACGCGTTCGTCAGGACGAGAAAATCAACGCTGCGAACACCTCGCTGCGCTCCAAGTACCGCACCGTGGTCAAGAACGTCGAGAAAGCCGTTCTGGCCGGCGACAAAGCCAAGGCCACCGAACTATTCGGCAAGATGCAAGCCGTGGTCGACACCGTGGCTGACAAGGGCATCTTCCACAAAAACAAGGCAGCCCGTGACAAGAGCCGCCTGGCCACCAAGGTGAAAGCCCTGGCATTGGCCGCCTGATTTTCAGGCACATCGCACGAACCCGAGACCGGGTTCGCCGTTTGTAACGGGTGCGCTACCAGCAAAGCAAAAAGCCGTCGCAAGACGGCTTTTTTGTGGGCGCCACCCGGGGGCTGGCTAACACGTAGACCGGGGGTTATTGCAGCTTGAAGCGCAACACTTGGGTGACCACCACTTCGCCCGCTTCGCTCTTGCACCGATATTGGCGGATCGCTTTGCGCACATTGTCGTGAAACACCTTCGGGCCGGACAGAATGGTGACGTCCTTGACTGACCCATTGTGGATGGTGATTTTGGCGCTGACGATCCACTCGTCACCCGGCTCTTCCTTGGCTTTAACCGGCATTTCCGGCTTGACCTGAAATTCCGGCGGGCATATGGCATCGATCGCATTGCGTGGCGCGGGTAACCCGGCGACAGCCGCCGTTGGGGACACTGAGGGCGCCGGCGCAGCAGAGGTCACCGGTGCAGGTGCAGGCGCTGCGACTGCCAAACGCGGCGCCTCGGCGACGACCGGACTGTGCGGCGCCACAGAAGGTGCGTCATGCCGGAGCGGCGCTGCCGCGGCGGGGAATTGCTTGCCAACCACCGCCGCAGCCGAGGCCACGGGGCGCGATTCTGCAGCGACCACAGGAACATGAGCCCCGACTGATGCCGTCGTTTGCACCGGCGCCGCTACAGCCGCTGGTGCTGGTGCTGGTGCTGGTGCTGGTGCTGGTGCTGGTGCTGGTGCTGGTGCTGGTGCTGGTGCTGGTGCTGGTGCTGGTGCTGGTGTTGGTGCTGCCACGGCTGTCGCTGGAAGCGCCGGGGCGGGAACGTGATCCGGTGTGGGCGCGGGGGGTGTCGAAGGCCATGAAGGTGCAGCCACCAGCTTCTGCGAAGTTGGGGCAGGCGCCGCCTTTTGCGGGATGTCGATAGGCGGTGTCTCTGGCGGCGGCGGTGGCACTATGGCAATGTCTTGAATCAACAACGTCTGCAGGTCTATGTCATCCGGCACATCGACTCTTGGCGTGATGACCACCACAGCCCACAAGGCTGCTAAGTGCAGGAGCGCCACCAACGCCGCACCGCTCAACCGGCGCGCACCACCGCTTTGCGGGTAGTGCAAGCTGGAAGCTGTCAAGGTGCAAACACCTCGGTGCCCGCCACCGCAACCCGGGACAAACCATGGCGCCGGCTGCTGGCCAGGACCTGGACAAAAACCCCGTAAGTAGCAGCCCTGTGGGTCCGTATTTCAATGTCGGGCTGTTGTTGCTGCGTTGCGGTCTGCTCGGCCAACCGGGCAAAACGGGCATCCAATTGCGCAGCCGTGACGCGCTGCCCCTGCCAGAGGACGTTGCTCTCGCTATCGATCTCCACGGTGATGCGCTCGCCGCCGGCAGGCAATGCGGATGCCACCGGCAGCGCCATCTTGACCGCATGCAGCTGAACCGGAATGGTGATGATCAGCATCACCAGCAGCACCAGCAGAACATCGATCAAGGGGGTGGTGTTGATGTCCAGCATCAGGCTGGGTTCATCGTCGGCTTCGGTGCGCTGCAAACCCTGGGCCATGGTGAACAGCCGCTACGGACGCGCGGCAGGCTCGGTGATGAACGATACCTTGGCGATCCCCGCGCGCCGGCAGGCTGCCAAGACCCGCCCCACGCCTTCAAAGCTGGCCTGTCGGTCGCCCCGTATGTGTACTTCGGGCTGCTGCACACTGGCGGCGAGTCCATTCAGGCGGCGCTCTAAGGCATCGGCGTTTGGCAAACGGCTGTCAAACCAGAACAGTTGGCCCTGCCGGTCGACTGAAATGATGACGCTGTCGGGGCGCGATTGGCTGGCCGTGGTGCGTTCATCGGGCAATTTGACCGGGACCGAACTGGTTACTACGGGGATGGTGATCAAAAAAATAATCAGCAGCACGAGCATCACATCGACCAGTGGCGTGGTGTTGATGCCAGCCAACAGTGCGCCGTCTTGGGCGTCATCGGGTGGAAGCAACACGGCCATTGCTGTGCTTACGCCTGGCTTGGACGGCCCGCTACGACGGCATGCAGATCATTCGCAAAGGCCCGCACATCGGCCATCACCACCTTGTTGCGGTTGAGCAGCCAGTTGTAGGCCAGAACCGCCGGCACGGCAACTGCCAGCCCCAGAGCCGTCATGATCAACGCTTCGCCAACCGGGCCCGCCACTTTGTCGATGGAGGCCTGCCCGGACATGCCGATAGCAGTCAAAGCATGGTAGATGCCCCACACCGTTCCGAACAAGCCGACAAAGGGGGACACCGATCCCACCGTTGCCAGAAACGCCAAGCCGCCCTGCAAGTCACGCTGCACGGCCTCCACGGCGCGCTGCAAGCGCATGGAAATCCAATCACCCGGTGGAATGTGGGTCAGCAATCCGGATTGAGGCTCTGCGGCCTGGATGCCGCTGGCAGCGATGAAGCGCAAAGGACTGCGCGCGTCCAGCAACGCCATGCCCTTGGCAACCGTTTCCGCCTGCCAAAAATTCTCGCGCGCGGCCTGGCAATGTGCATCCATAGACCGCAAGGCCCATGCTTTGATCAGCAGGACATACCAGCTACCGCAGCTCATCAACAGCAGGAGAAGCAAGACCGCCTTGGTAACGGCATCCGACGCCACCCAAAGTGCCTGCAGCCCGTAGGGGCTGTCAATCACCGTCAAACCGCTCGCCGCCAAAGGTCCGGGGCCGGCGGCTGATTGCGCCCAAACCATGCCGTGCAACCAACACAACAGCAAAATCGAGAGGTGGCGGCAGGTTCGTATCAGCATGTTGTTCATTTTGGCTAAGACCACAGCGGATGGGGGCACCTCACGGCGCCAACTGTTCCAAAACCTGCAACCCGTTGTCGCGCGCAAAGTTGACGCAAAAATCCCACGCCATGACATCGTGATCCCTTAAATCGGGATGCAAGATCACACAATTCACGCCCTGCAGCGCGCTGGGGGTGCACCAAGGGGAATAACCCAAGTGGCTGCCCACATGGCTGCCGCCGGGGCGAAACTGGCTCATCACCCCCGCCAAGCGCTCGGCCCAATCACTGGGGCGGAAGGTTTTGCCGTCCGAGGTCTTGCCCAGGATATACAGAACAGTAGAAGGTGGGGGAGCCATGAACCGGAACGCCTTGCCGCGAAAACACACAACGCCGCTGCGCAAGCGGCGGGATTCTACCCGCGCGCCCTAAAATGCGGCCTCCCCGCCCCGGTCATTCCCGGGGCGCTTTCATCTGGAGCACCCCCCATGAGCAGTCCTGTGAGCGCAGCCGCCCCGTCTTCCCCCCACGTGATGAACACGTACGGGCGATTCGCCATGGCCGTGTCACACGGACAGGGCTGCAGAGTGTGGGACGTCGATGGGCGCGAATACCTGGATGCCTTGGGCGGCATCGCGGTCAACACCCTGGGCCACAACCACCCGGATCTGGTGCCGGCGCTACAAGACCAACTGACCAAAATCATCCATAGCTGCAACTATTACCACGTTCCTCTGCAGGAACAACTGGCGGCGAAGTTGGTGGAGCTGTCAGGCATGCGCAATGTGTTTTTTTGCTCTACCGGGCTGGAGGCCAATGAGGCCGCGATCAAGCTGGCACGCAAGTTCGGCCATGACAAAGGCATTGAGCGGCCGGAAATCGTAGTCTACGAAAAGGCCTTCCATGGCCGCAGCATTGCCACGCTGAGCGCCACCGCCAACACCAAAATCCAGGCCGGTTTTGGCCCGCTGCTGGAGGGCTTTGTGCGGGTGCCGGTGAACGATATCGCGGCGCTGCGGAAGGCAACCGCCAACAACCCCAACATCGTGGCCGTGTTTTTAGAGGCCGTCCAAGGCGAAGGCGGTGTCAACCCCATGCACATGGATTACCTGCGCGATGTCCGGACTGAGTGCGATGCCCGCGACTGGCTGCTGATGATTGATGAGGTGCAATGCGGCATGGGCCGCACGGGCAAATGGTTCGCCCACCAATGGGCAGGCATCGTCCCCGATGTGATGCCTTTAGCCAAAGGTCTGGGCTCGGGCGTACCGGTCGGGGCGGTTGTGGCAGGGCCCAAAGCCGCCGGCATTTTTTCACCCGGCAACCACGGCAGCACATTCGGTGGCAACCCGCTGGCCATGCGCGCGGGGGTGGAGACGATCCGCATCATGGAACGCGACGGCCTCCTGGAGAACGCCGCCGCAATGGGCCGGCATTTCACCGAAGCATTGCAACGCGAATTGGCTGAGCAACTGGCCAGCGGCGCGGTCAGGGACATCCGTGGCCGCGGTCTGATGATCGGCATTGAATTGGCCATTCCCTGTAGCGCGCTGATGCAAAAAAGCCTGGATAAAGGCTTGCTGATCAGCGTCACAGCCGACAGTGTGGTGCGGCTGGTGCCGCCGCTGATCATCACCGCCGCCGAAGTGGATGCGATGGTGGCGATTCTTGCCCCGCTGATCCGCGACTTTCTGGCAAACAACGGAGCGCCGGCATGAAGCATTACCTGCAATTCAAGGACTTCAGCGCCGATGAATACCGCTACCTGTTCGCCCGGGCGGCGTTGATCAAACACAAGTTCAAAACCTACGAAAAACACCACACGCTGCTGGACCGCACGCTGGCGATGATTTTTGAAAAAGCGTCCACCCGCACTCGGGTCAGCTTTGAGGCGGGCATGTACCAAATGGGCGGCAGCGTGGTACATCTGACCACCGGCGACAGCCAGCTGGGACGGTCTGAGCCGATTGAAGACAGCGCCAAAGTCATCAGCCGCATGACGGACATCGTGATGATCCGCACCTTTGAACAAACGAAGATTGAGCGATTTGCGGCGCACTCGCGGGTTCCGGTGATCAATGGCTTGACCAACGAGTTCCACCCTTGCCAGGTGCTGGCTGACATCTTCACCTTCATCGAGCACCGCGGCAGCATCGCCGGTAAAACCGTCGCCTGGGTGGGCGATGGCAACAACATGGCCAACACCTGGTTGCAGGCCGCTGATTTGCTGGGCTTTACGGTGCATGTGAGCACGCCCAGCGGCTACGAGGTCGACCAGTCCATCGCCGGTGTGCGTGCACAGAAGAGTTACCGGGTGTTCTCGGATCCACTCCAAGCCTGTGAGGGCGCAGACCTGGTGACCACGGACGTCTGGACCAGCATGGGCTATGAAGCCGAAAACGCGACCCGGATGCAGGCCTTTGCGTCTTGGCGGGTAACCGCCGGCATGATGGCCGCTGCGGCGCCCGGCGCACTGTTCATGCACTGCCTTCCCGCGCACCGGGGCGAAGAAGTTGACGCCGACGTGATCGATGGACCACAGAGCGTGGTTTGGGACGAGGCCGAAAACCGGCTGCACGTCCAAAAAGCGCTGATGGAATACCTTTTATTGGGCCAGCTGGAATGAAAAAAATCCTCATCCTGGTGCTGACGCTGCTGGCGATGGCCACGTCAGCCTTTAGCCAAATAACGGACCAGAACTTCCTGGGGCGCTGGTATACCGAGGAGGAAACGACCTCGGAACCCGACGAGAGCGGAACGGTCACGCATATGAAAATTTGTGTCTCCGAGGAGTACTTCAGAAACCACATCAATAATTTCCAAGGCACTGCGCAGATCGACTACACCATCGGCGATGCCTCCATCGAGGGCGGCGCCGTTATTGCGATACGCGGTGCTGCCGAGTGGCAACTGGCCGACGCGGTCCTGACATCCAAGATCATCGACGTCAAAACCCGCATCAAAGATGTGTACCTGCGCCGTCAAGGCGATGACATCGAAGGCGAGGACTTGCAAACCTTCAAGGACGCGATGTCTGAAGAATTGAACAGCGTTTTTTATGTGGGTATGACCACTGAAGATACGGTGCTTTCTTTTGATTCGCAGCGCATCACCACAGAATCCACCGATGACAATGGTGTGAAAAAAGTGACCCATCACCACCGCGCACAAAAGCTGCTGGACGGCTGCAAATAAGTAAGCGCATCGACCTGCTGAATCCATGACTTTATTGGCGAACCTCGGCGCACGGCCTGCGTGGCTGACATTTGATTGCTACGGCACCCTCATCCAATGGGACGAAGGGCTTGTCGCAGCGGTCGAGGCCATTCTGGCCACCAAGGGAACATCCGGCGTGTCGGCCCAGCGCCTGATCTCTGTGTATGACCATTACGAACACGCGCTGGAAGCAGAGCGTCCGCACCGCTCTTTCCGTGAGGTGGCCGGCCAAGCGCTCGGTATGGCCATGCGGGATTTGGGACTGGACTACCAAGACCGCGACATGGAGACCTTGACGTCCCGGATTTCAGCCATGCCGCCTTTTCAAGAAGTGGTTCCCGCGCTGGCGCAGTTGAAACACATGGGCTTCCGACTGTGCATCGTCTCGAACACCGATGACGACATCATCGCGGGAAACGTCGCCCAACTCGGCGGGCATATTGACGCTGTCGTGACGGCCCAGCAGGCCCAGGCCTATAAGCCGTCAATGCAAATCTTCGACCACGTGTATGCACAGTTGGGCGTCACGTCGGCGGACGTTGTCCACGTTTGTGCCAGCCCCCATCTGGATTTGGTTGCCGCCCGCGATATCGGCTTTCGATGCATCTGGATTGACCGGTCCACCGCGCGTCTACCGCTTGCTGACTACACACCGGACGCCATCTTCCCGCGGCTGGACGGGGTACCCGTTCTCTTCAAACAATTGGGCTGGTGAGTTGCACCAGATCGGACCGGCGGGGCCCTGTTCAAGCCGGACACCTTCGAGCCGCCCTAAAATGCCGCCGCACCCCGTTTCGAGGGGGCGCTTCAACCACAAACGGAGTACACAGTGAACAAATCTGAGCTGATCAAGCACATTGCCGACAAATCCGATATCTCCCAAGCCGCCGCCGGCCGGGCCTTGGGCTCTTTGATTGAAGCCGTAACCAAGACGCTGAAAAAAGGCGGGACGGTGAGCCTGGTTGGTTTCGGTTCTTTCAGCGTGACCAAGCGCAAAGCGCGCAGCGGCCGTAACCCCAGCACCGGCGCCACCATCAAAATTAAGGCAGCCAAGGTGCCGCGTTTCCGCCCTGGCAAGGGTTTAAAGGATGCGTTGAACTAAAACGCACCGGTTGCCGGGCCCAGACCCCGATGCGGGTCTTGGTGCCTTGGCAGATCCTTCTCTGCGGGCGCGCATGCCCGCGCACAGAGCCCCATCCGAGCCGATCTGAAACCAGCGTCAGCCGGGACTGCCATACAGCGAAAACCGAATCCTGTTCCATCGGGATCAGTTTCTTATTTGAACGGGGCTGACTTTGACTACATCCCTCCACCGTTGGACGGTCCGCGCACTGGGCCTCTTGACCGTTTTGGCATGCACTGCCGCCCAGGCCGGCTTTGTGCCCCCCTACACCGTGGTGCGGGCATTTGACAGCTTTGACATCCAGGCGGATGGCAGCTACCACCAGTCTTATGAGTGGGCCTACCGGATCGATACGCCCCAGGGCATCAGCGACCTCGGGGAAATCAAACTCAGTTACAACGAAAAGCTGGAAAATTTAGAGGTGTTAGAGGCGTACACCCTGCAGCCGGACGGTACGCGAATCGATGTACCGGCGGACAAGATCCGAAAGCAGGACGGCGACGGCGGTCAGGAGTACAGCGACAGCAAAGCCATGGTGATCATCTACTCCAAGGTCGACGTTGGCAGCCGCCTGTTCATCCGCGCACGCAGCCACCAGCACACCCCGCTGTTCCCCGGGCATTTTTTGATGTCCCGCTACTTTTCTCCGCACTTTGTTTTTGAGGACGCTGAAGTCCGCATCAGCACCCAAGCGGGCGTGAAGCTCCAGATTGACATGAACGGTGTGCACGGCGGACAGGTCGCGCCACTGCCCGACGATGCGCCGGGCACAACGCGCTACCGCTTCACATTCCGCCAAGCGCAGGCCTACCCCTATGAATCGGGGCAGGTGAATCTGTCGGACTTCGCGCCCTACCTGGCCTTGAGCACCTTCGCCAACTACGCCGAGTTCGCCCAGGCCTACCAAATCCGCGCCAAGCCAATGGGCGCCGTGACCCCGGCGATCGAGCAACTGGCTAAGGAGCTCACAGCTAACGCCAAAGACGAGCGCGGGAAGGTGCGCAAGCTTTTCAACTGGGTCAGCCAGAACATCCGCTATGTGGCCGTGTACGTGGGCGAAGGCGGATTTGTGCCTCACGCAGCGCAGAGTACATTGGATAACCGCTACGGGGACTGCAAAGACCATGTCACGCTGTTGGAGGCGCTGCTGGCGGCGGTGGGCATTGAAAGCACAACGGCATTGGTGAATTCGGGTGGCGCGTACCAGCTGCCCAATCTGGCGGTTTCCACGCCGTTCAACCACGCCATCACCTACATCCCCTCTTTGGGGCTGTACCTGGATTCAACCTCGCGCTTCTCGCCCATGGGTACGCTGCCCGATGGTGATACCGGCAAGCCCACACTACTCACCGCCACCGGCGCCATAGGCCAGACGCCGATGAATTCCTGGAAGAACGACTACACCCGCTCCAGGGTACACCTGCGCATGCGCCGTAACGGCAGCTTCGTCGGTAAAAGTACCACCGTGACGCGCGGCTATGAAGAAGTGAATTCCCGGGGTAACCAATTTGCCAACCAAAACGACGATCAAGCGCAGTGGATCAACGGCTTGCTGGCCAGCAACCAGGAAACCGGCACTGGTCGCATCTTCTCCGCCGAACCGACCGACCTGGACACACCCTGGGCGGTGGGGGCCGAGTTCCGGCTCGATCCACTGGTCAACGTGCCCGGCCCCAGCGCAATGACCATTCCCTACGGACTGGCCCCGGGCAAATTGCGCTCCATGGCCTCCTACAAGGCCATCGAGCCGCGCCGCTATCCGCAACGCTGCTCCTCAGCCGAGGTACGTGAGACGACCACACTGGAGTTTCCGCAGACCATGAAGATCAGCCGCATACCTGCCAATGTGCACGGCAGCTTTGGCAGTTACCACTACCAATCCAGCTACACCCTTAAAGGCCGCACCCTATTGGTGGACCGCCTCTACCGCTCCAAACGCACAAGCACCGCCTGCGAACCGACGGTTAATCAAGACTGGAACCGGTTTCGCGAAGTACTGCAGCGGGATTTGCGGGGCCAGGTTTTTTTCCATTAAAAAATCCCCTTTCGGGGATTTCTTTTAGTCGGCGCTGAAGCTCAGAACTTCCGTTACCGCACGGCGCACCTTGCGGGGCCAGTTACCCGGTGCCGGGTTGCCCACCGCAATCAGCATCACGGGAATTTCATCTGCCGCCAGCTTGCACTCGGCAGCAACGGCCGCTGGATCGAAACCGATCATGGCGCCGGACACCAAGCCTTTTCCGTGGGCCGCGTACATCAGCGTCATAGCCGCCATGGATGCTGAGCGGATCGCCTCATCGCGCTGGAACTGCTCTTTACCGTTGTACATGCCATTGGCCATGCCGATCCAACCGTCGTAAGCAGCCTGGTCGATGTGACCGCCGTCCAGCATGGGTTTGATCAATGCGGGCAACTTGGTGTGACCACCGACGATGCCAACCACGACAAAAGTGACCGCAGCGTCGCCGACTTTGGGCTGGTTGTATGCAGCCGCCTTCAAGCGGGCCTTCGCCGCGGGCGAATTCACGGCAACCAGACGCCAGTTTTGCTGATTGAACGACGTGGGGGTCTGGTTTGCCAGGTTCGCCAGCTCGGTGATGTCGGCCGCAGACATGACGTGGGTTGGGTCAAAGTTGTTGGCAGAGGTACGGCCATTGATTGCGCTAAAAACATCAGACATTGTTCAAAAACTCCATAAAAAAACAGAAACTCACAGTGCAGAGGTGAAAGCGCTCATTTCCGGACACCGCACCACTGCTCAACTCACGGCATCTCGACATTGGCACGCCCAGCGCGCATCGTGAAAGCCGGAAGTATAGGGACCAGACGTTAACGCGACGTTTCTGCGTCCCCAGACAGCGCTCAGCGCTATGCCACGGATCGAACACCTCGGCGTGTATAAAGCCGCTCTGATGCCCCAGCAGACCCAATCCCCGACTACTGCGCCAGCCGCTGATGCCGCCCAACGCCGCTTGGTCCAGGTGCTGTTTGTCGGTGTCTTTATGGCGGCGCTCGATGCGGCCATCGTGGGGCCGGTTCTGCCTGCATTGCGTGCGGCTTTTGGCATCGACAACCGCTCCGCCGGACTGCTGTCTACCGTTTTTTCCCTGAGCTCCATGTGCAGCACGGCGCTGATGGCTTACTTCAGCGACCGCCATGGCCGCCGTCCGGTGTACCTGGCCAGTGTGGCGCTTTTTGCGATCGGCTCGCTGTGCATCGCCGCTGCGCCCAGCTTTGACCTGCTATTGGTCAGCCGCGCGGTACAGGGCGTCGGCGCAGGGGGTATTGCGCCGGTGGCCAGTGCGGTGATCGGGGATGTGTTCACCGCCGAGCGGCGGGGCCGCATTTTGGGGCTGATAGGTGCCACCCATGGCATGGCCTTTGTGCTGGGGCCGCCACTGGCGACCGCCCTCACCTCCACACTGGGCTGGCGCTGGTTGTTCCTGGTGAATATTCCCGTCGCTCTGGTTGTGCTGGTCTTGGGTGCCCGCAGCCTGCCAGGCCGGCGCAGCGGCACCGCGCCCGGGCCTATCGACACAGCGGGAATTGCCCTCACCTTGTTATTCCTGCTGTGCTTGGTGATGGGTATTTCGCGCCTGCCGGACTCGGCCACCGGCGTGTTGCTCTGGCCTTGGTTTCTGGCTGCCAGTGGCATGTTGCTGGCCGCTTTGGTTGCCATTGAAAAACGCCAGGCCCAAGCGCTGATCCCCATGGACCTGTTTCACAACCGGCAACTGGCTTTGGTCTACGTGCTGACGCTTGGCGTCGGCTTTTCCATGGGAGGCATTGTGTTTTTAACCAGCATTGCCACGCTGGCTTATGGAATCACGGTGGAGCACGCCGGGCTGGCGCTGCTGCCGCTGGTGCTGTGCTCCATGGTGGGCTCGATGGCGGCGGGGCGGCTGCTGAACCGGCTGGGCGCTCGCAACATGGTGATCTTTGGTTTTGCGCTGTTGACGCTGGGATACCTGCAAAGCGCAGTGCCGCAGACCGGCTTTAGCGCATTCATCGTGGCGTCTGTCTTGGTCGGTATGGGCCTGGGTGTAGTCGTCAGCGGCGCGCTGCGCGCGATTGCAATCGACGAGGCACCCCCGGCCCTGCGCGGCGCAGCCCAAGGGCTGATCAATATTTTCAACGCGGTGGGGACGTTGTTGGCTGTGACCGTTATCAGCGCCATTGCCGACTTGGAAGGCGGCGGGCTGACGGGTTTCAGCCACGCCTACCTTGCGATGGGGTTCAGCATGCTGGTGATGCTGGCGATGGCGTTTGGACTTAGCAGGAAGTTAAGCGAGCCAGAATAATAAAAATCACGGGTGATTCTTCAAGTAATCGATAACCCACGGTGGATCGCTGTCGCTGGGAAATATAGGATAGTGCACGGTGACAATTTTTCCATCTCTGGCGATGATCGTTAGTCTTTTTAATAAAGTCATGCCAGCGGCCAGGAAGGTCGGAAGCTTGAGTGCTTTTTGAAATTTGAAATCAACATCACTGACAACGGGAAACGGCAAATGCAGACGTTCAGCCATTTCTTTTTGGTAGTCAGTCGTCTGAACGCTCAAGCCAACGACTTCTGCTTTCAAGGCTTTCAGTTCCTGGTAGTGGTCTCTGAATGAACAACTTTGCGGGGTACAACCGCGCGCTCCAGGAATCTGGTCCCATCCCTCCGGTAGAGCGACGTGGGGTTGTCCTGTCATCGGATAACAGTAAATAACCAAAAAATCTTTAAACGAGCCGAGGTCTATCTGCCTGCCGTTCGTCGCTAAGAGAGACAGACTGGGAAGCATCATCCCAACAAGATGATTGGCTAATCCATCATCCTGTGGAATGGGCAGGTCGTCTGGGGTTTTGGTTAGGTCAACCATTGAAATCTCCATTCACTATAGATATGCAAGCCCGGGAGATTCTATGAATTTTGGCGGCAATTTTTTCGCGCTCAGAAGGCACTCGACACCGCTTCACGACATATCCCTTGCGGTTCGTGGAGGTCAACACCGAAGCGTCTCAATCTCAAGCTACGGATCTCCAAGATCCAAGATCCAGGAGCGGACATCAGCAAGTCGCTGATTGATGGGCAGGACGTGATCAGACCCAGCCCTGGTGCCACTTGCTATCGTTTTGCAGATCGCGCCATGGAATGACATGGGTCGATTTGGAAAACACAGATTCGATTTCTACCAATTCAATCGGATCTGTGGGCAAGGCAGGTTTGATGACTTGGCTGACAAGAAAATGCTTTTGCTTGGCCACTGGTGTAACAACAGTCCACTTGGTCAACAACAGCTTTTTAGGGTTCAGAGGATTCATTGGGGTAACTTCATGATAGGGAATGAACGCCAATAGCGGCCCGAATTGTGTGTGAACAAAACCGCTATTCGGTTTTGGCCTTCCTGGCATTTGAAAACTGCATCTAATCCGCATTGCGCCCATTTGCCGGCCTCCCAGGGGGCTTCGAGCCGCAAATAGGACTTTCACGTGGCTAGTACACCAACCAGATGTGCAGGACATCGTAAACTTAGCTACTTTTGTAGCGAAAGAGTCCAAACATGGGTATGCCAGTAAGAATTGACAACTTGCTGTACGAGCAAGCGAAAAACGAAGCCAAAGCCGAACATCGCACGATTGCAGGCCAGATTGAGTTTTGGGCCTGTGTTGGGCGAGCTGCGATCGACAACCCAGAGTTGCCGGTGGACTTCGTCGTGCAAGCTTTAGCGTCAATGAAAGAGCCTCGTAGCGATGCGATTCCTTTCCAGCCCCGTAGCCGCGCATGAGCTACCAGGCAGTCCAAACACGCAGATTTGCTCGTCAATAT
>CANFTU010000029.1 GCA_947450005.1 Comamonadaceae bacterium
AGCAGGATTTCGTAAATCTTCCGCGTAAAGGTTTTTTCCGTGGATAAGTAGGCGTTGCGCGCGACTTGCATGGTGATGGTGGAGGCGCCCTGGCTCTTGGCTTTGCCGACATTGGCCAGTCCGGCGCGCACCACGCCCAGGTAATCCACACCATTGTGTTGAAAAAAGCGCGCATCTTCGATGGCCAGAATCGCGTCCTTCATCACCTGGGGAATTTCCGCAATCGGGGTGAAGGTCCGGTGTTCCTCGCCGAATTCACCGAGCAGGTCGCCCTCGATGGAGAACACCCGCAGCGGCAGTTTGGGCCGATACGAGGCCAGATCCGACACTTCGGGCAGGTTCGGGTAGGCAATCGACATCACCAGTGCCACCAGGCACATCACCCCGATAGCGGCAGCGACGGAGGCCCCCATGAGCCAAGCCAAAGCTTTCAGCAGCAATCCCAAAATCGGGTGCATCCGTGCAGTCGCAGCGGGTGTGGATGGGGATTCTTCGGGTTGCATGGGCAGTGGTTAATCGGTCGGGCGGCCTGGAGCGCAGGCTAGAGCGCGGTTACCCGTGGGTTTGTGCAATAAAAACAAAGATGGCACATATTGTTGTAATATGGTGCTGCTCGGAGGGTTTTGTGGGGGAAAAAAATGGATAGAACGGTTGTCGCGCCGGTCGGCGTAGGCCAATTATCGGATAGCCGGCAGTCTTTTCTTCGATTGCTCGCCATCTTTGTCTTGTCGGGGGCCGCAGCATCGATGTTGACGTCCTACCTGATTGGTCGGTCAACCGACGGTCAGCGCGCGAATATTGCGCTTTTGGAGCACGAAGGCAGCAAGCTGGATGCCCAGATTAAGGAAATCGGCGCCCTGGAATCGAATTTGCAGGTGTTACGTGAGCGCCAGAACGCAGTCGAGTCTTTACAGTCCATGCGCAATGCGCCAGTTCGCATGATGTCTGCACTGGTGCAGAGCACCCCCGAAACCGTTGTTCTGAGCGCAGTGACGCAGGTTGGCAATCGTTTGACGATCTCCGGCTCGGCCCCATCCAATGGCGATATCGCCCAGTTCCTGAAAAACTTGGAGAGCATGCCTGCGCGATTTGACCACCCCGAGCTGGTCGAGTCGGTGGCCGCCGAGCAGGTTGCGAAGGCGGGCCCAGTGCGCATGCCGTTGACATTCAGCATCCGCGTTGATTTGGCTGTTGGTGCCACGGCGGCCGTGCCGAAGGCCGGGTGATCATGGACAACAGCCTTACGCTGTCAGAGCGCATCGGGGCGATGGGCGACGATGTGCGGGAACAGTTCTCAGACCTCGATTTCAGCGATCCCGCGCACTGGCCCGCAGTCCCTCGGTACACCGTTTTGTTCATTGCCGCCTTGCTGGTCTTCGGCCTGTCGTGGTACGCCTATCTGGGTGATTCCTACCAGGAGCTTGCCAACTTGAACCTCAAAGAGTCGCAACTGCGGGATTCCTTCAGCAAGAAGCTGGCAAAGACCGCCACACTCACCGGTTTGAAACAACAGCGTGACCGGTTGCGCGGGTACGTGCAGGAACTGGAGCTGCAGTTGCCGGATCAAACCGGGATGAATGAGTTGCTCACCGAGATGAACCGTTTGGGGCAAATTCGCAATCTGCAGTTTGCGTTGCTGCGACCGGCACCCATGGTGCAGAAGGCGCATTACGTGGAAATACCGATCAACTTCAGGCTTACAGGCACTTTTCACAACATGGCTGCCTTTGCGGCGGATATCGCCCAAAACCGGCGCGTCGTGCATTTGCATGACCTTGCCCTGACCAGCAAGCCGGACGGTGCGCTCACCGTCGAGGGCACCTTGCGCATTTACCGTCACTTGGAAAAACCCGACCCATCAGACCCAGGCACGGCGAAGGGTGGGAACAAGTGACGCCTCAGCAGACCCCGCGCCCGCTGGCTCTCGCCTTGGTGCTTGGCATCTCCACACTGTTGGCAGCCTGCGGCTTTTCCACCGCCGACGAACTAAACGCCTGGTTGGCCGATCAGCGCAAGCTGCACAGTGCTTCGCCGTTGGCGGCAGGTGTCCCCCAAACCTTCGAGGCGGAGGCATACCTGCTGACCGACCGCAGCGATCCCTTTTCCGGTAAACGCCTGACTGGCGAACAGCTTGAACCCAGCGGCGCCGCCAGCCCCGCGAAACATGCTTCTGAGTACGACCTCGAGCTTGCCGGGGAGCGGCGGGATCTAGAAAAGGTTTCTGTGGATGCCTTGGAGTTCAAGGGGACGATGTCCCAAGACGGCGTTCCCGTCGCGCTGGTTTGGGCGAATCGGCAACTGCATTTGGTGCACCTTGGTGATTACCTGGGACCTCATCATGGCAAGGTGCTACAAATCAGCGCCAAAGAATTGCGGCTGCGTGAGCTGTTTCAGGATGAGTCGGGCCAGTGGAAACCCAAGGCTACAGTTTTAGCGGTGATTGAGGGATCCAAATGAAACAATCCACAGCCGTCTCGTACTTTTGCCAGACGCTGGGGCGATTTTTGTTCCTGATGATGTGCAGTGGACTTGCCTGTTCGCAGAATGCGTTGGTTGGCATGCGTGCCTACGTGCAGGATGGAATGGAGGTCTTGCGGCTGGACTTTGCCCAGGAGGTCACGCAGACTCCGCGCGGTTTTACTTTGCAGTCACCCCCGCGGATCACCTTGGAATTGCCCGGCGTGGATAACCGATCGCGGCAAGATAAATGGACCTTCAGTCTGGGAAAGCTGGAGTCCGCGCAAATGTTTGTCGCTGGCGATAGGGCCCGCATTCTGATGAACCTGAGGCAAAGCGCAGGCTATGCAAGCACATTGGAAGGCAACAGCATTCTGATCCGGCTGCAGGCGGAAGTGCCGCAGGAAGCCCCCGTTCAGCAGGCTGCTGCCCCGTCGGCACCTGCGGCAACTGCAGTTCCCGCGCTACCTGTGCTGCAGGACATCGATTTCAAACGCAGTCCAGAGGGCACCGGTGTCGTGCAGTTGAGATTGCCGTCCGATCAAACGGTGGTGGATATCCGTCGGCAGGGCACGGGTGTCGTCATCGACGTGGACAAGACTCGCTTACCCCCAACCTTGCGCCGGCGGATGGATGTCGGCGATTTCGCTACGCCGGTGCAGACCATCACCAGCACCCAAGCTGGCGATCGTGTGCGCGTGGTGATTGAGCCGAGTGGGAAATGGGAGTTCAATGCCCTCCAAGTTGGAAATGTGCTGACTGTTGAGATCAAGCCGACCGATGAGAAGGTGGCGGGAGCAGCGAAAGCAGGAACATCCACCGGGTATACGGGTCAGAAACTTTCCCTGAATTTTCAGAGCATTGAGGTGCGCTCTGTTCTGCAGGTGATTGCGGATTTCACCAAGTTCAACATCGTGACTTCGGACACGGTGACCGGCTCGGTAACCCTGCGACTCGAGGACGTGCCGTGGGATCAGGCGCTGGACATCATCATGCAGTCCAAAGGCTTGGCGATGCGGAAAAAGGGGAATGTCATATGGGTTGCCCCGAAAGAAGAAATTGCGACACGCGAAAAGCTGGACTACGAGTCCCAGGCGGTGGCGCAAAGCATGGAGCCCTTGGTCACCAAGTCGTTTCAAATCAATTACGCCAAAGCCATGGAAGTGGCGGGCAAGCTCAAAGAGGATGCTGCGCCGTCCACAGCGGCGCCAGCAGCGGGTTCCACTGCCACCAGCGGTTCTGCTACTGCCCCTGCCGGGGCTGCCGCCGCCGGTGCTGCGGCTGCGCCACTTTCTGGCAGCAATCGAATCCTGAGCACCAGGGGTACGGTGTTCGCCGAGCCCCGAACCAACCAGGTTTTTGTGACAGACACAGCGGCGAGCATGGAGCGGGTTCAACAATTCATCTCGAAAATTGATATCCCGCTGAGGCAGGTTCTGATTGAAGCCCGTCTTGTGGTGGCCAGCGAAGACTTTGGCAAGTCACTGGGCGTGAAGTTGGGCGGGATTGACGGAGGTGGCGGCTCGAGCCTGGGTGGCGACATGCGCGCTACTTTCGGGACCAATTTGAACAATTCGATTGCGGCATCCAATCTCTCCACCCTGAAACTTTCCGCTTCGGACACTTTTTTGAATCTCCCCGCCTCATCATCGGCCTCTGCGGTGCCCTCCATTGCGTTCACTCTGTTTAACTCAGCCTCCAGCCAGTTAATAGGCCTCGAACTGCAGGCCATTGAGAGCAATTCGACAGGTAAGGTCGTGTCGAGCCCGCGGGTGCTCACCATGGATCAGCAGGCGGCGGTTGTCTCGCAGGGAACCCAGGTTCCATACACATCGACGTCGAGCAACGGAACCAGCACGACGTTCCAAAATGCCAATCTCAAGCTCGAAGTCACGCCGCAAATCACACCGGATGGAACCCTGATCCTGACCTTGGATGTCACCAAAGACTCATTGGGCATATTGACAACCAGCGGCTACGCGATCAACACCAAACATGTCAAAACCCAGGCGTTGGTAGAAAACGGGGGCACGGTGGTGATTGGCGGCATATATGAATTAGAGGAAAACAGTTCAGAGAACAAAGTGCCATTTTTTGGCGACCTCCCGATCATTGGGAACTTGTTCAAAAACAAGGCCAAGAGCATCAGCAAAAAAGAGTTGCTGGTATTTGTCACGCCCAAAATTGTCATGGACCGGAACCTGGCTGCACCATAAAGCGTTAGTGTTCAGCCCGAAGCAAAAAGTTCCCGGGGGTGTTATGCGCGAAAATCGCCCCATGCCCCCAACCCCCAGCCCGACCGACAGCCAGCTCCGCCCCATGATTTTTCTGGTCGGACTACCTGGATCGGGCAAGTCGACGGTAGGTCGCCAGCTGGGACGGCGTTTGAGAATTCCCTTTATTGATTCGGACCAGGCGATCGAAATGCGTCTGGGGTGCACTATCCGCGCGTTTTTCGAAAGCGAAGGCGAAGCGGCTTTTCGTGACATAGAGGCGCAGGTGATTGAGAGTCTGACGCTGGACGGGCCGCGCATCCTGGCCACCGGCGGCGGTGCGGTGTTACGGCCTGAGAACCGCCAGTGCCTGCGCCAGCGCGGTTACGTGGTGTACCTGAAGTCTCAGCCCGAGGAGCTGTTGCGCCGGGTCCGCCATGACGCCAAGCGCCCGCTGCTCCAAGTTGCCGATCCGTTGCAGCGCCTGCGGGAATTGTTCGCTGTACGCGACCCGCTGTACCAGGAGGTTGCCCATTGCACAGTAGAGACTGGCCGGCCTTCGGTGGGTAATCTCGTGCAGACCGTGATGGCGCAGTTGGCGCATGATGGTGTGATTGACCCACAAGACACGTCGGATAAGCCCCGGGGTGTCTAAGGCAAAGCCTTGCCCCTATCAGCTCGCTTGCACCTAAACTTCATTTCCATGCCTCAGATCGATCCCCATTCCACATCCAACGTTGTCATTGACCTGGGCGAGCGCAGCTACGCCATTGCGATCGGCACGGGATTGATCGGGCAACCGGCCACCTATGCCGATCTCCCGCGCGCAAGCCAGGCGCTCATCGTTAGTAACACGGCAGTCGCACCCTTGTACGCCGAGCAGGCCCGCGCGGCCCTGAGCGCCCATTACCCGCAGGTCCACATGCTCGCGTTGCCCGACGGTGAAGCCTACAAGACCTGGGAGACGTTGCAGCGCATTTTTGATGCCTTGCTGACCCACGGTTGCGATCGCAAAACCGTGTTGTTTGCGCTGGGGGGCGGGGTGGTGGGCGATATGACGGGCTTTGCTGCGGCCAGTTTCATGCGTGGCGTCCCTTTTGTGCAGATTCCCACAACCTTGCTGGCTCAGGTTGATTCGTCGGTCGGCGGCAAGACCGGTATCAACCATCCGCTGGGCAAAAACATGGTCGGCGCTTTCTACCAGCCGCACCGGGTGGTCTGCGATCTCGACACTTTGCAGACCCTGCCTCCGCGAGAACTCAGCGCAGGGCTGGCTGAAATCATCAAATACGGGCCGATTGCGGATACCGCCTTTCTCGACTGGATTGAAGCGAATCTTCCTGATCTGCTGGCGCGCGCACCGCAGGCACTTGCGCATGCGGTGCGCCGGAGCTGTGAAATCAAAGCTTGGGTGGTGGCGCAGGACGAGCGCGAGGCGGGCCTGCGCGCCATTTTGAATTTCGGCCATACCTTTGGTCACGCCATTGAAGCGGGGATGGGTTACGGCGCGTGGTTACACGGTGAGGCAGTCGGTTGCGGGATGGTGATGGCCGCGCGTTTGTCCGCTGCTTTGGGTATGGTGGATGCGGCCTTTGCTGAGCGGCTGGTGATGCTGGTGGCGGCTGCCGGGCTGCCGGTGAAGGGGCCGGTGTTGGACCCGGGCGATAACGCCGGGCGCTATCTCGCCCTCATGCGATTGGACAAAAAAGCCCAGGCCGGCGCGATTACGTTTGTGCTGATCGACGGGCCTGGCCGCGCCGTGATGCGTGAAGCGCCCGAGGCCCTCGTGCGCAGCGTCATCGATTCCTGCTGCGCCGGGTGATGCTTGCACCCTATGCCTGCGACCCGGCTCTGAGCCGTGGCCGACGTTACCCCCAGAGCGCAGCCCCCACCCGCACCGAATTCCAGCGCGACCGCGACCGGATCGTGCATTCCAGCGCTTTTCGCCGCCTGGTTTACAAGACCCAGGTTTTTTTGAACCACGAGGGTGACCTGTTCCGCACCCGGATGACGCATTCTCTCGAGGTCGCGCAATTGGGCCGGTCCATGGCGCGTACGCTGGGCTTGAACGAAGACCTGGTGGAGGCAATCGCGTTGGCCCACGATTTGGGCCACACGCCGTTCGGCCACGCAGGACAAGATGCGCTGCACGATTGCATGCGCGACTGGGGTGGTTTTGAGCACAATATGCAGAGCCTGCGCGTAGTCGACCAGCTGGAGCAGCGTTATCCGGAGTACGACGGCTTGAACCTGTGCTTTGAGACCCGCGAAGGCATTTTGAAGCACTGTTCGGCTGCCCATGCCCGCGTGCTGGAGGCGCAAGAGCCGCGCTACCGGGATGGGCTGGGTGGCGTGGGCGCACGCTTTTTGCTGCGCCAACAGCCCAGCCTGGAGGCCCAGTTGTGCAACCTGGCCGACGAAATTGCCTACAACGCCCACGATATCGACGACGGCGTGCGCTCGGGTCTGATCACCCTGGAGCAGGTGCGCGAGGTCCCCCTTTTTGCCCGTTTTTGCGACGAGGCACTGCGCGAACAGCCCCAGTTGGGTGCGCTGGAAAACCGCAAGCGCTGGCTGTACGAGGCCATCCGGCGCATGCTCAGTGCGCAGGTGTATGACGTGATGGCTGCGACGCGCGCAGGTATCGCGGCGCACCACGTGCGTGATCTGGCGGGTGTCCGTGCCGCAGTCCCCTTGGTGGTTTTTTCTGCTGGGATGGTGGACGAGGCGCGGGTATTGAAAGCCTTTTTGTTACGGGCTCTGTATCGGCATCCGAATGTGGTCGAAAAAATGGACGCCGCCCGGGTTGTTGTCAGTGAACTGTTTGCCCTGTACGTCGATGCCCCGGACCAAATGGCCGCGCCTGGCGTGGCTCTGGACCGCAGCACCGATGCCGGTTTGCCGCGCCGAGTCGCCGATTACGTAGCCGGTATGACCGACCGCTTCGCCCAGCGCGAGCATGAACGCCTGACCGGTAAGCGTCTGTTGGTATGAGTGTGCAACGCCTGGATCACGCAGCTGTCTTCGCCCACACACGGCGCTGGTTGGAGCGTGCCGTGATCGGGTTGAATTTGTGCCCGTTTGCCAAAAGCGTCTACGCCAAGGAGCAGGTTCACTATGCCGTTTACGATGGCGTAGACGAGGCGGACTTTCTGGCGCTCCTGCGCGTTCAGTTGGCGGAACTGGATGCCGCCGAGCCGCAGCAGCGCGACACCACGTTGCTGATTGCCCCCTTGCTGTACCCTGAGTTTCTGGATTTCAACGCGATGCTCCCGCGGGCGCAGCGCGTCCTGCGCAAGTCAGGCTTGGAAGGCGTTTTGCAGATTGCCAGTTTTCACCCGGGCTATGTATTCGCCGAGGCTGCGCCCGACGACATGGCGCACTACACCAACCGCGCGCCTTTCCCCGTGTTGCATCTGCTGCGGGAGGACGCGGTATCCCGTGCCGTAGCGGCCTACCCGGATGCGCAGGATATTTACGAACGCAACATAGCGGCCCTGCGGACGCTGGGCCTGGCTGGTTGGCAGGCCTTGGAGTGCGGTCCGCTGCCATGAAAACCCGCGCCGCTGACAAAACCGATGCCGCGCTGCAGGAGCTTTTGCGCCCGGGGCAGTCCATTGCGTTGCTGCAGGAACTGCATATCCTGACCCGCGAGGGCAAGCTGAACCAGGATTCCCGGCGCAAGCTCAAGCAGGTCAACCACCTGTTTGGGTTCATCGAGAAGATATTGCGTGAGCTTCCCGCGTCTGCCCACGGTCCCACGCTGGCAGACCACGGGGCCGGTAAGTCTTATCTGGGATTCATCGTTTATGACCTTTTTATGCGCACGCTGGGGCAGGGGCATATCTATGGTGTCGAATCGCGCAGCGAGCTCGTCGAGGCTTCGCAGGCGCTGGCTGTGCGGCTGGGGTTTGATCGCATGCGTTTTATCAACACCAGCGTGGCAGCTTCGGCCCACAGCGCCGTGATGCCGCCGCATATTGACCTGGTCACCGCTTTGCATGCCTGCGACACCGCCACCGATGACGCCATCGCCTTTGGATTGGCCAAGCAGGCCCGCGCCATGGTCCTGGTGCCGTGTTGCCAGGCCGAGGTTGCAGCCTGCCTGCGTCAGAGCAAGGGCCTGAACCTCAAGCGAAATGCGTTGGCCGAACTGTGGCGCCATCCCTTGCACACCCGTGAGATGGGGAGCCAGCTCACCAATGTGCTGCGTTGCCTCTATTTGGAAGCCATGGGCTACACGGTCACCGTGACCGAGCTCGTGGGTTGGGAGCACAGTATGAAAAACGAGCTTATTCTGGCCCGCCATACCGGGCGCCAGAGCGCCACTGCAGCCGCGCGCTTGGTGGAGTTGCTCCAGGTTTTTGGGCTCGAAGCACTGCTTCACACGCGGTTTGCGATGCCCATGCACAATGCTTGACGTCCCCCGGGGACACGTTGGCGGAGTATTGGTTTTGACTGTTGATTTTCAGGAGGCTTTTTTTTATGCACCATCGGCTTTTTTCATCGATTGGGTTGACCGCAGCGGCTGCCAGCCTGGCGCTTGTTTTGGGTGGATGTTCCACCAGCGATCCTGATATGGTTTCGCGGGATAACGCCCAAACCATGTCGCAGGTCCAAGACGGCGTGGTGCTCAGCGTGCGCAAGGTCACGGTGGACGGCAGCCAAAGCGGCGTCGGTGCTGTGGTGGGAGGCGTGGTGGGCGCCATTGGTGGTTCGGCGGGGAGTGGCGTGCAGCGCGAAAGCCAGGTTCTGGGTGTGCTCGGGGCCGTTGCGGGTGCCGCCGCGGGCAATGCTGCCGAACGTTTGGTCACCAAAGAGGATGCAATCGAAATTCTGGTCCAACTCAAAGGTGGCGAGCGCCGCGCCATTGTTCAGGCCAAGGGCACGCAGAACTTCGAACCCGGAGACGCCGTCATCATCGTCACTACCGGCAACAAGGTTCGCGTCACCAAAGCGCCCAAATAATCGGGGTCAGATTCCGATTATTCTTGCGGGATGGCCCGCCTTCCCCGACTTACCCTCACCGATTACCCGCACCATGTGATTTTGCGGGGTAACAACCGCCAGATGATTTTTTCCGGCGAAACGGACATGCGCCGCATGCTCGGCCTGCTGGAAGAACACAGCGTGTCGCAGAGGGTGGATATCCACGCCTATGTACTCATGGGCAATCACATGCATTTGCTGCTCACGCCCCGCCGCGATGGGGCGATGTCGTTGATGATGCAGGCGGTCGGGCGCAGTTACGTACGCGCGTACAACCAAGTGCACGGCAGAACCGGGACGTTGTGGGAAGGGCGGTACCGCTCGTCCCTGATACAGACCGAGCGCTACCTGTTGACCTGCATGGCTTACATCGACTTGAACCCGGTGCGCGCGGGCATGGTGGAGTGGCCTCAGGATTACCCCTGGTCCAGCCACGCGCATTACATTGGCCGTCAGCATCAGCGCTTGTTGACCCCGCCCGCGCTGTACTGGGAGCTGGGTAACACCCCCTTTGCCCGGGAAGCCGCATACGGTGAGATGGTGCGCGCGGGTATTGCGGAACGGCAGCAACGTGCGTTGACTGCAGCAACTTTAAGTGGTTGGGCGCTGGGGGATGCCAGCTTTTTGGCGACACTGGAGACGCAAACCCCGCGACGCACGCAGCCCGGAAGGGCCGGGAGGCCGCTGATTAATCCGTCCCCAATTAAATACACGACGTAAAAATAGAAAATTAATTGGTATCTGACCCCGATTAATTTCTGCTTCACGGGTGGGGGATTAGGGTATCCTCTATCCCCTTGTCGAGTTTTCAGGAGTAACGCATGACAACCGCCGCCGAAATTGAGTACCTGCAAGCGCAGGGTTTGTACAGCGCTGCGGATGAGCATGACGCTTGCGGCGTGGGTTTTGTGGCCCATATTCGCGGGCAGCGCAGCCACAGCATTGTGCGCAGTGCGCTGCAAATTTTGGAAAACCTGGACCACCGGGGAGCCGTCGGCGCAGACGAATTAATGGGCGATGGCGCCGGTATCCTGATCCAACTGCCGGATGCGCTGTACCGTGAAGAGATGGCCGCAGCGGGTGTCACGCTGCCGCCGCCCGGTGAATATGGCGTGGGCATGATCTTTTTGCCCAAGGAGCAGGCCTCGCGTATGGCGTGCGAGCAGGAAATGGAGCGTGCCATCCGGGCCGAAGGCCAGATTTTTCTAGGCTGGCGCGATGTGCCAATCAATGCTGAGATGCCGATGTCGCCCACGGTGCGTGCCAAAGAGCCGGTGATACGCCAAGTCTTTATCGGCCGCGGTAACGACGTGATCGTGCAGGACGCTTTGGAGCGCAAGCTCTATGTGATCCGCAAAACCGCGAGTGCGGCTATTCAGCACCTCAACCTGAAGCATGGCAAAGAGTATTACGTGCCCAGCATGTCCAGCCGGACCGTGATTTACAAAGGTCTGCTGCTGGCCGATCAGGTGGGCACCTATTTCCATGATTTGCTGGATGCCCGCTGTGTTTCTGCGCTGGGCCTGGTTCACCAGCGGTTCTCGACCAATACTTTTCCTGAGTGGCCGCTGGCCCACCCTTACCGCTACGTGGCGCACAACGGTGAGATCAACACCGTCAAAGGCAATTACAACTGGATGAAAGCCCGCGAGGGGGTGATGTCCTCGCCGGTTCTGGCAGCAGACCTGAAAAAGCTGTATCCCATCAGCTTTGCCGGCCAATCCGATACCGCCACGTTCGATAACTGCCTTGAGTTGCTGACCATGGCCGGTTATCCGATCAGCCAGGCCATGATGATGATGATTCCTGAGCCGTGGGAAAACCACAGCACCATGGATCCACGCCGCCGCGCGTTCTACGAGTACCACGCCGCCATGCTCGAGCCCTGGGACGGGCCGGCCTCCATCGTGTTCACCGACGGACGACAGATTGGCGCCACGCTGGACCGCAACGGCCTGCGTCCGTCGCGCTACTGCATCACCGATGACGACCTGGTCATCATGGCATCCGAATCCGGCGTGCTGCCGGTGCCCGAAAACAAAATCGTGCGCAAGTGGCGGCTGCAGCCGGGCAAGATGTTCCTGATCGATTTAGAGCAGGGCCGCATGATCGATGACGACGAACTCAAGTCCGGCTTGGCCAACAGCAAGCCTTACAAACAATGGATCGACAACCTGCGCATCAAACTCGATGACGTGGCGGCGGCGGGTCCGGTGGACGCCGGCGAAGCCACCGGTGTGAGCCTGCTGGACCGCCAGCAGGCCTTTGGTTTTACCCAGGAAGACATCAAGTTTTTGATGGCGCCGATGGCAGCAGCCGGCGAAGAGGCGCTGGGCTCCATGGGCAACGACAGCCCGCTGGCCGTGCTGTCTGACAAAAACAAGCCGCTCTATAACTACTTCAAGCAGCTCTTCGCCCAGGTGACCAACCCGCCGATCGATCCGATCCGGGAAGCCATCGTGATGTCGCTGGTGTCCTTCATCGGCCCCAAGCCCAACCTGCTGGACATCAACCAGGTGAACCCGCCCATGCGGCTGGAAGTGTCCCAACCGGTGCTGGACTTCGCCGACATGGCCAAGTTGCGTGATATTGCCCGGTACACCCACGGCAAATTCCGCAGCACCACCTTGGACATCACCTACCCGCTTTCGTGGGGCCATGAGGGGGTTGAAGCCAAGCTGGCTTCCTTGTGTGCGCAAGCGGTCGACGCGATCCGCGGCGGCAACAACATTCTGATCATCAGCGACAAAGGTGTGGGACCCGACAAGGTGGCTATCCCCGCTTTGATGGCACTGTCAGCCATCCATCAGCATCTGGTCAGCGAAGGCCTGCGTACCACCGCCGGTCTGGTGGTGGAGACCGGTACCGCGCGCGAGGTGCACCATTTCGCCGTGCTGGCCGGTTATGGCGCCGAGGCGGTGCATCCCTACCTGGCGATGGAAACCCTGACGCACTTGCACCAAACCCTCAGCGGTGATCTGGGTGCGGACAAGGCGATTTACAACTACATCAAAGCCATTGGCAAGGGCCTGTCCAAAATCATGTCCAAGATGGGCGTGTCCACCTACATGAGCTACTGCGGCGCGCAGTTGTTTGAGGCGATTGGCCTGTCCAGCGAGACGGTGAACAAGTACTTTACTGGGACGCCCAGCCGTGTCGAAGGCATCGGCGTTTTTGAAATCGCTGAAGAGGCAATCCGCATGCACCACGCGGCATTCAGCGCCGACCCCGTGCTCGCCAACGCCCTCGATGCAGGCGGCGAATATGCCTGGCGCGCGCGCGGCGAGGAGCATATGTGGACGCCGGACGCGATTGCCAAATTGCAGCACAGCACCCGCGCCAACAACTTCAACACCTACAAGGAATACGCCCAGATCATCAACGACCAGAGCCGCCGGCATTTGACGTTGCGCGGCTTGTTCGAGTTCAAGATCGATCCCGCCAAGGCAATTCCGGTGGACGAAGTGGAAAGTGCGGCCGAGATCGTCAAGCGTTTTGCCACCGGAGCCATGTCGCTGGGGTCCATTTCCACCGAGGCCCATGCGACCCTGGCGATTGCCATGAACCGCATTGGCGGCAAGAGCAACACCGGCGAGGGCGGCGAAGACCCCGCGCGCTACCGCAATGAGCTCAAAGGTATTCCCATCACGCAGGGCCAGACCATGTCGGACCTGTTGGGCAAGGATTTGTTCGAGGTCGATTACCCGTTGAATGCGGGCGATTCGATGCGCTCCAAAATCAAGCAAGTCGCCTCGGGTCGATTCGGTGTGACAGCGGAATACCTTTCCAGCGCCGACCAGATCCAGATCAAGATGGCCCAAGGTGCCAAGCCGGGTGAGGGCGGTCAACTGCCGGGGAACAAGGTCTCCAACTACATCGGCATGTTGCGTTACTCGGTGCCCGGCGTGGGCCTGATTTCCCCGCCGCCGCACCACGACATTTATTCCATCGAAGATCTGGCGCAGCTGATCCATGACCTGAAAAACGTGGCGCCTAAAGCCAGTATCAGTGTCAAGCTGGTGTCTGAGATCGGCGTGGGCACGGTGGCTGCCGGCGTGACCAAGTGCAAGAGCGACCACATCGTGATCGCTGGGCACGACGGCGGCACGGGTGCCTCTCCCTGGTCTTCCATCAAGCATGCAGGCAGTCCGTGGGAAATCGGCCTAGCTGAAACCCAACAAACCCTGGTGTTGAACCGTTTGCGTGGCCGCGTGCGGGTGCAGGCGGACGGGCAGATGAAAACCGGGCGTGACGTGGCGATTGGTGCGCTGCTCGGCGCCGATGAATTTGGCTTTGCGACCGCGCCGCTGGTGGTCGAGGGCTGCATCATGATGCGCAAGTGCCACCTCAACACCTGTCCGGTCGGTGTCGCTACCCAGGATCCGGATTTGCGCAAAAAATTTGCGGGCAAGCCTGAGCATGTGGTGAACTATTTCTTCTTCGTTGCCGAAGAAGTGCGTCAGATCATGGCGCAGCTGGGTATCCGCAAGTTCGACGACATGATTGGTCGCGCTGATCTGCTGGACACCCGCAAGGGCATTGCCCATTGGAAAGCCAGCGGGCTGGATTTCAGCCGTATTTTTGCGATGCCGCCGGTGCCAGCCAATGTGCCGCGTTTCCACTGCGAAAGCCAGGCACATGGTTTGGACAAAGGTTTGGACAATTTGCTGATCGCCAAGAGCCGCGACGCCATCGATAAAGGCCAGCGTGTGCAGTTCATGGAAGTGGCGCGCAATGTCAACCGCTCCGTGGGCGCCATGCTCTCCGGTGCGGTGACCCAGGTGCATCCCGAGGGATTGCCTGACGACAGCATCCGCATTCAGTTAGAGGGCACTGGCGGCCAATCCTTTGGTGCGTTCCTGTGCAAGGGCATCACGCTGTACCTCATCGGCGACGCCAACGATTACACCGGCAAGGGTCTGTCCGGGGGCCGTGTGGTCGTGCGTCCGAGCATCGATTTCCGCGGTGACGCCCTGCGCAACACGATTGTGGGTAACACCGTGATGTACGGCGCGACAGCGGGTGAAGCCTTCTTCAGCGGTGTGGCGGGCGAGCGCTTTGCGGTACGTCTGTCGGGAGCGACCGCTGTAGTGGAGGGCACCGGCGACCATGGCTGCGAATACATGACGGGCGGGACGGTGCTCGTTCTGGGTCAAACCGGGCGTAACTTTGCCGCCGGCATGAGCGGTGGCGTGGCTTATGTGTATGACGAAGATGGGCAGTTCGCCAGCCGGTGTAACACCGCGATGGTTGACATGAAGGCCTTGCTCACCGCGCAGGAACAGGAGCACAGCATCGACCGCGGTATCTGGCATCTGGGCGATACCGATGAGGCCACGGTGCGCCGCCTGCTGGCGGAACACAACCGCTGGACCGGCAGCAAGCGTGCCCGCGAATTGCTGGACACCTGGGATGCGGCCCGCACCAAATTTGTCAAGGTCTTCCCCAAGGAATACCAACGTGCGCTGGCCGAGATCCATGCCAAAAAGACGGCGGCGCAGGCCGTGGCCGGCTGAATCACAGCAGCACTTCAACATCCAAGGATTAGGTCATGGGAAAAATCACCGGTTTCAAAGAGTTTGAGCGCATTGAAGAGGGTTACAAGCCTGTGCCCGAGCGGATCAAAAATTACGCAGAGTTCGTGATTGCGCTCAGCCCCGAACAGGCGAAGGTGCAGGGGGCGCGTTGTATGGATTGCGGCACGCCGTTTTGTAACAACGGCTGCCCAGTGAACAACATCATTCCGGATTTCAACGAACTGGTCTTCCAAAACGACTGGCGTGCCGCGATCGATGTGTTGCACAGCACCAATAATTTCCCCGAGTTCACGGGCCGCATATGCCCGGCGCCCTGCGAGGCGGCCTGCACTTTGAATGTGAATGACGACGCGGTGGGGATCAAATCCATTGAACATGCCATCATCGACCGGGCCTGGACAGAGGGGTGGGTGATCCCCCAACTGCCGTCTCATAAGACGGGCAAGCGCGTTGCCGTGGTCGGTTCCGGACCGGCCGGCCTGGCTGCGGCCCAGCAGCTCGCGCGTGCGGGCCATGCGGTTACGGTCTTTGAGAAGAACGACCGCGTCGGCGGCTTGTTGCGCTATGGGATTCCGGATTTCAAGATGGAGAAGTCCCACATTGACCGGCGTGTGGCGCAGATGCAGGCCGAAGGCGTCGTCTTCCGGACCGGCGTCATGGTGGGTGAATGGCCTCAGGACTCCAAGGTGACTAATTGGTCCAAGGAGACGATCAGCGCCAGCCAGTTGCAAGCGGAATTTGATGCGGTCTTACTGACCGGCGG
>CANFTU010000030.1 GCA_947450005.1 Comamonadaceae bacterium
GATGCAAGTGATGACAAAGATACATAGCGACAAATACAACCGCTTTGGGGGCAAGTTAGCCGCATTTGACCCCGCAGCAAACCTGCGTGTGGGGGTTTTGGTGCTGCAGGATTGCATCAAGCGCACCGGCTCGGTCGAAGATGGCTTGCGTGCCTATGTCGGCGCAAGCAACCTTGACGGTGACGGCGGCTATGTGGACAAGGTGATGTCTGAATATGCCCGCTTGAGCGCCGTCGCGGACGGACGCAAGGTTCCATTCAATTCCGGACCCAACCTGCCCGCTTCCCGTGAGGGCACCACGCCCGCCGTGGCGGCCGTCACAAGCGAATCGACCGACAGCCCCTGATTGGCTGAAAGCGCCCGCGGGGGACGCAACCCCGTTGGGAGGCAAGGGCACTGTGGCGCCGCTTCGCGTCAGTTTCGGGGCTCCGGTAAAATTTCGGGTCACGTCTTCCCACACCACCAACACGGAAATCGACCCATGTACCACCGCAACACCCTCGTAGAGCAGACGGACCCCGAGCTCTGGTCTGCCATCGTCGCTGAAAACGCCCGTCAGGAACACCACATTGAACTGATTGCCAGCGAAAACTACGCTTCTCCCGCGGTCATGGCCGCCCAAGGCAGCCAGCTGACGAATAAATACGCAGAAGGCTATCCCGGCAAGCGCTACTACGGCGGCTGCGAAAACGTCGATGTGGCAGAACAGTTGGCCATTGACCGCATCAAACAACTGTTTGGCGCCGATGCGGCCAACGTGCAGCCGCATTGCGGTGCGTCGGCCAACCAGGCCGTGTTCCTGGCATTTTTGAAGCCCGGCGACACCATCATGGGCATGAGTCTGGCCGAAGGCGGACATTTGACGCACGGCATGCCACTGAATATGAGCGGCAAATGGTTCAAAGTGGAGTCCTACGGCCTGAACGCCAAGGAAGAGATCGACTACGACGCCATGGAGAAAAAAGCCCATGCCACCCGCCCCAAATTGATCATTGCCGGCGCGTCGGCCTACAGCCTGCACATTGATTTCGCCCGCTTTGCCAAAGTGGCGAAAGACGTGGGCGCGATTTTCCTGGTTGACATGGCGCACTATGCCGGCCTGATTGCCGCCGGCGTCTACCCCAACCCCGTGCCCCACGCCGACGTGGTGACATCCACCACCCACAAGAGCCTGCGCGGCCCGCGCGGCGGCATCATCCTGATGAAGGCCGAGCACGAGAAGGCCGTTAACAGCGCGGTGTTCCCCGGTTTGCAAGGCGGCCCGTTGATGCACGTGATTGCGGCCAAGGCCGTGGCCTTCAAAGAGGCGCTCTCGCCGGAATTCAAGCAGTACCAGCAGCAAGTCATCGCCAACGCGCACACCGTGGCGCAAACCCTGACCGAGCGCGGCCTGCGCATCGTCAGCGGCGGCACGCAAAGCCACGTGATGCTGGTCGATCTGCGCTCCAAGAACATCACCGGCAAAGTCGCTGAGTCGGTGCTCGGCGATGCACACATGACGATCAATAAGAACGCCATCCCCAATGACCCGGAAAAGCCCATGGTCACCAGCGGCGTGCGCATCGGCACACCGGCCATGACCACGCGCGGCTTCAAGGAAGCTGAGGCGCGCATGACCGCCAACCTGGTGGCCGACGTGCTGGACAACCCGCACGATCCCGCCAATATTGCGGCGGTGCGCGCCAAAGTGCACGCGCTGACTGCGCGCTTCCCGGTTTACGGCTGAAGAGACCGCGCCCGGTGAAATGCCCCTTCTGCGGCCATTCGGAGACGGCAGTTGCCGAAACCCGGGTGTCCGAGGACGGGGACTTTGTGCGAAGGCGGCGTCAATGCAACGCCTGCGACAAGCGTTTCACCACCTATGAGCGCCCCGAAGTCAGCTTTCCCAACATCGTCAAGAAAGACGGGCGCCGTATCGATTACCAGCGACCTAAGCTGGAAGCCTCCATGTACCTGGCGCTGCGCAAGCGCCCGGTCAGCACGGAACAGATTGACAGCGCCATCGAGCGCATTGAAGAAAAACTGCTCAACCTGGGCCTGCGCGAGGTGCAGTCCACCCGCATCGGCGAGCTGGTGATGCGCGAGCTCAAAAAGCTCGACAAAGTGGCCTACGTGCGTTTTGCCAGCGTGTACCGCAACTTTGAAGACCTGGACGCGTTCCGCTCGCTAGTGGACGAGGTCAGTAAGTAAGCGTCCCCCATTCTGCCGGCTCAGTCCGAGTCGCAAGGGTCGCTTTTGCTGGACGTCGAAGTCCAGGCGCGCGCCCGCCCGGTGGCGCTCACCGTCACGCAAGCCGTCGTGCCGGAGGTGGAGCCTGAGCGGTAAATGGTGAAGTGGCCGTTCCCCGTCGCAACCGAGCCCGGGCTAAGCGCCACATAGTTGTAAATGCCCAGATAGGCATCTACCTTCCAACCCGAAGCAACAGCTTGGGGCGAACGGAGCACCAAGCCCGCAGCGGCGCTGGCGGGGGTAAGTTTGTTCGAGCTGCCGATGTAGGTGTACCAACCATTACTCCAGTCTGTGGGGTAAGGCGTCAGCGCTACGCAAATATTCGGCTGTGTGCTGTTGCTGCCGCACAGCGCCACGGAGGTGGACAGCGCGATCGCCTGGCGGCGCGCAAACGCCAGGTCTTCCATTAACTGATTGCTGATGATGGCGCGGCGGTTCGATTCGATAACCGATATCAAACTCGGTGCCGCCACAGCGGCCAAGATGCCACCAATCGCCACGACAACGAGCATTTCTATGAGCGTGAAACCCCGTGCCACAGGCTTGATGCCGGGGGACTCAGATAACGGGCTGTACATCGCAAAACTCATGAGGTAACGAAACGCAAAATAAAGTAGTATTGCCAACTAAAGTTAATTATCAGGGATTTTGCGATGCCGAAACCATCTGTAACGCGGCGCTATCGGCGCAGAGTCATCAACCAAAACGGCACCACGATGATTGAAGTTTTGGTGGCGGGTTTGGTTTTATCTGCGGGCCTGTTGGGGCTGGCCGCCATGCAGACCAAGGCGCTTAAAACTGCGAGCGGACTGGCCGCCCAACAAGTCATGGTGCAGGTCCTGGGCGCGTTCAGCGAAGCCCGCTTGGCATCTCCCAATGAAAATATTGCGGGTGGAATTGGTCCAAACAACGAGGACCCCCGGTATTTGGCTGATTACTGTAATTCTTTATGGTCCGGCATATATGCCTCTGAATCCATCACGGAGGGGCAAATTCAATATCCCATCGTCAACGACCTGTACTTCCTCAACACCACCTTTCTGGGGCACTACACGTCCTGCGGAAGCGCAGCGCTAGCCGAGTATGCAGATTATTGGAATCAGTTCAGTTTCCCCGGTTCCGAAGGCTACAGCAATGCTTCCAATACCAACGGCACGGAGTGCGATTACATCGTTCCGCGCACGCGCAGAGTGACTTGCACCCTCCCGACCGGCGACACCATCAGCCTAGAAAATTTGGTCTGGGTTCGTTGACGGAGTGAGTCAGTGCGTGTTGTAGAAAAACCCCGGCGACAGGTGAAGCAAGCTGGCGTCAGCTTGGTCGAGACCCTGGTGGCGCTGGCCTTGGGATTAGCCATGGTATCCGTCGCCTTCAATTTGTACGTGAGCAACCGCTCGGTGTTCCGGCAAATTGAAGCCATGACCCGCTTGCAGGAGTCCGCCAGCATCGCTACAGCGCTGCTGGAAACCGATATCCGTCAAGCGGCCGGCACTTTGTGCCGCAACCACGCGCCTATGACCTCCCTGTTGAGTGCCACAAACAATTACTGGGAAAGCGTTGAAAGCTTTGGACTCGTGGGTCTGCGCGGCTACGAGTCAAGCACTACCGACCCGATCGTCGGCACGTCGCGCATAGCGGGCGACTCGATATCCATCGTGAGTGACAACGCGGGTGCGGTTGCCAGAGTTATCGCCCCCGCAACCCATGCCAGCAGTCAGGATGGCTTAGCAGGCAGCTACACCTTCCAAGTCGATACGGTAGACGGGTTCCAAGCGGGAACCGTAGCCCTTGCCTGCGACTACGAGCGGGCTGTGCTCTTTCAAATCACCAGGGTCAGCAACACAACCCCACCCACTATTGAGCTGCAGGCCGGGGGGGGGTCGGCTGTGTACCCGGGCAACTGCGGTGTGCTGATGAAAAGGCTAGGAGGAACTGGGGAAGGTATCAGCCCCCTGGACGGCAACTGGAGTTGCACCTCTGCCAACACCACCCTCTATAAGCAAGGCAGCGTCTACCCCTTTGGCCCCGGCAGCATGGTTGGAGAACACACCTTCCACCATTGGTACATCGGGAGGAATGCATCCGGCGGTTCCTCGCTGTATCGACGCAGCATGGACTACGAAACCAATGGAAGCGTCAAACTCGGTGACAGCAAAGAAATGGTCGAAAACGTGACCGACATGCAGATTGAATACTTACCAGGATTTTTGTACACCGGTTATCCGTTCAACGCGTATTACAAAACTGCCGCACAGATAAGCGGCTTTCCCAGATATACCTACCGATCGGTGATAGCGGTACGCATCGTCCTGACGCTCACCAGCCCCGACAAGCTGGGCCTGGCGGCCAGCAATGTTGCTAGCGCAGCCACTTACACCGTCCCTATCAACGTCGCAATCCGCTCCCGCATGCCGGGGGTTGTTCGGAGGTGACGGCATGAAAAAAAACGTCCGGCCGCGACAAAGTGGCTTTGTTTTGCTAAGCCTGATGGTGTTTCTATTTGTGGCCGTGCTTTTGGCCTTGGGCGACATGCGCACACTGGCCGTGCAGCAAACTCTGGTAGCCAGCCTGTACGCCGCAGAAAATGCCATGGTGGAAACCGAAAGTGCGCTGTCAACAATGGAACAATTTGCCGCCTACGAAGGCTCGGAGTTGGGTGACACGGTCAACGCGACAAACCAGCGCACGCCCAGCCTTGTCAACGCCAATCCCAGCTGTGCCAGCAGCTCGGTCTCAGACACCTCGGCTTGCGTGAAGGCGAGCTGCAAGAGTTTCCTCTACCCCAAAGGGTCTGTGACAGGCGATGACAACGTGGCCGGCAACAACTACGACATGTTCCGCCAATTGCGGACCGGAAACGACGCGACGGAGTGCAGCTTTTGCCCGCCGCCCACCCTCAATTGCAAATCACGGTGGGATGAGTCGCCCGCAACAGTGGACAGCCCGTGGGCCCAGTTTCATGTCAATTTTTATCGCAATACTGCAGCGCAAGAAGGTAGAGCACCCTCTGACCCAAGCGGCTCGGTGTACAGCACCAAATATTTCTACGGCATGGTGGAGTATTTGGGTTGGGCGCCGTGCAACTTCACCGATATAGATCCATCGGGCACCAACTTAGACGCCTACAGCGGATATCCGTCAGCAGCCACAGATCAATCACGCGGGTGCCGGGTGATGCGGGTCACCGTTCGCAACCAGCCCCCGACGGTGCGGGCGCCGACCATCACCTTGCAGTCGACGCTTCTGGTCGCGTCGGCACTGTACCTGCCGGGCTACCCGAGCACGACACCAGGCTGCTGTAATCTCGCAGAAGGTCTACCTGCAGCCAGTGCCATCTCCAAAAGCCAAGGCCAATATCAGTGGGCGGGCTTTGCCGGGGCTATCGACGCCGAGCGCATATCATGGCGGCAAATTTTCCCTAACTGAGGATTGCCATATCCATGCGCCCCCCGCACTTTCAAACTCCGCAGCCCGCGCGCGCTAGCCGGGGCTTCACCCTGATCGAAATCATGATCGTCGTGGCGCTGATCGGCATTCTTGCGTCAATTGCCTTGTCCTCCTACCAATCCCATGCACGCAAAACGCGCCGGTATGCCGCGCAATCCTGCCTCATGGAGCAGGCGCAGTACATGGAGCGCTACTACACCACTGCCAATAACCCGATGAGTTACACCGGCGCTGTGCTGCCGTCCGCAACGTGCAAAACCAATCTGGCCTCCTACTACGCCTTCAGCCTGATCAGCGCTTCGCAAGCGTTCACCGTGCGGGCAGTTGCTTCTGGCACCCAAACCGGTGACACCAACTGCCGCACCCTCGCCCTGAACCAGGCTGCGCTGCAGTCATCATCGTCAGCGACAGCTTCCACGACGGGCTGCTGGCCCTGATCGTGCTGCCCCAAACCCCTCCCTTATCTAATCGGCCTGCGCCAGACTACCTGGCGCAGACGTTGCTGCAAGCCCAGGCCGCGCTGCTGCTAGCCAACCCCAACCCGCGAGTGGGCTGCGTGCTGGTCAACCCGCGTGGCGAAGTGATAGGCCAGGGCAGCACCCAGCAAGCCGGTGGCCCGCACGCCGAGGTGATGGCGCTGCGCGACGCGCAGGCGCTGGGTCACGCCACCGCCGGTGCCACCGCTTATGTGACGCTGGAGCCCTGCTCCCACCATGGACGCACCGGGCCGTGTTGTGACGCTCTGATCCAGGCCGGAGTGGGGCGCGTGATCGCCGCCCTGCCCGACCCGAACCCGCTGGTGGCGGGGCAAGGCTTTGCGCGGCTGCGCGCTGCCGGCGTGGCGGTGGAGATTGCCAACGACAGCGCCGACCCTGCTTTGCGCGCATGGGCGGCGTCCGCACGCGAACTCAACATCGGGTTTTTCAGCCGCATGCTGCGCGGCACGCCCTGGGTGCGGCTCAAAACGGCTGCCTCGGTGGACGGTGTTACCGCATTACCGAACGGCCAAAGCCAATGGATTACCGGGGAAGCGGCCCGCGCCGATGGCCATGCGTGGCGCGCCCGCGCCTGCGCGGTACTGACCGGCATTGGCACCGTGCTGCAAGACCGGCCGCGCCTGGATGTGCGCGGTATTGAGACTCCGCGCCAACCGGCGCTAGTGGTGGTGGACAGCGACTTGCAAACGCCACCGGATGCGCCTCTGTTCACCCCTCGCCGCCCCGTGCTGATTTACGCGGCCACTCCGCATGCCGCGCGCCAGGCCGCACTGGAGCACAGCGGGGCCACGGTGGTCTACCTGCCCGACACACCCGCACCCGGAGCTGCCAGCCCCAAGGTCGATTTGGCGGCTATGCTGCGCGACCTGGCATTGCGGGACATGAACGAAGTGCATGTCGAAGCCGGCCACAAGCTCAACGGCTCGCTCTTGCGCGCAGGACTGGTTGACGAGCTGCTGGTGTACCTAGCGCCGCTGTGGTTGGGAACGGGCGCGGGTATGTCGAATTGGGGGCCGCTGACGAATCTGGCGGATGGTCTGGCGCTGGAGTTTCAGAGTGCGCAGATGGTGGGCGCGGATTTGCGCGTGCTGGCCCGTGTGGCCGGGCGCGGTGTTTTTTAATCAGATTCTTCGGAAGCAGGAGCTGGCATGTTCACAGGCATCATCACCGGCGTGGGCCGCATTGCACAAGTCGCCGCCATGGGCGAGACAGCCGTCCACGGCAAGCGCTTGCATGTGGAGTGCCCGGCTGGTTACCTCGACGATGTGGGCCTGGGCGACAGCATCGCCATCAACGGCGCCTGCATGACGGTCACCAGCTTAGAGGCGCGCGGCACCGCGCCGCAGTTCACGGTAGACGTTTCGGCCGAGTCGCTGGACAAAACTGCCGGCCTGGATGCCACCGGCGCGGTCAATCTGGAAAAAGCCTTGCGCGCCAACGACCGGTTGGGCGGCCATCTGGTCTCCGGCCATGTGGACGGCATCGGCGCGGTCACCCACTTTGCGCAGGTAGGCGAGAGTTGGGACTTGCGGGTGTTGGCCCCGGCCGCGCTGGGCAAGTACCTGGCCTACAAAGGCTCCATCACGATCAACGGCGTGAGCCTGACCGTGAACCGCATTAGCGACACACCCGAGGGCTGCGAAGTCCACATCAACCTGATCCCCCACACCGTGACCCACACCGCGCTGAACCGCCTGCAGCCCGGCACCCGGGTGAACCTGGAAATTGACCTGATTGCCCGCTACGTCGAGCGGATGGTGGGCAGCGGCGCGCTTAAAAGTTCAGCGTCTTGACGCCTTGCGGCGTGCCCAAAAGACACACCTGCGCGCGCTGAAAAGCAAACACTCCAACGGTCACCACGCCCGGCCACTGGCTGACCTGGGCCTCAAAAGCCAGCGGGTCGCGGATTTGCAAGCCGCTGACATCCAGGATGTGCTGACCGTTGTCGGTGACCAGCGGCTGGCCGTTTTTCAGGCGCAGCACGGCGCGGCCGCCCAGCGCGGCAAACTGGCGCACGATGCGTGTCGTTGCCATGGGTATCACCTCGACGGGCAAGGGGAATGCACCCAGGACATGCACCAACTTGGACGCATCGGCAATGCAGACAAAGCGGTCGGCCAGGGCTGCGACAATTTTTTCCCGCGTGAGCGCCGCGCCGCCGCCTTTGACCATGTAGCCGTGGGAATCAATTTCGTCCGCGCCATCGATGTAGACGGGCAGGCGCTCGACGTCGTTGGCATCCAAGACCGCAATGCCCAGGGCCCGCAGGCGTTCAGTACTGGCCACCGAGCTGGAAACCGCGCCCGCGATCTGGTCTTTGATGGTGGCCAGGGCGTCGATGAACCTATTCACCGTGGACCCGGTCCCCACGCCCACGAACGCACCGCGCTCCACATATTGCAAGGCGGCCTGACCGACGAGGGCTTTGAGCTGGTCTTGAGACGGGGCGCCGGGTGCTGTGTTCATAGGGGAAAATCGCCGATGCTGTAAGTTTGTTCCACTGGGAATTATCGATGCCTCTTGTGCCGTACGGCGTGCTGCGCCCTTTTTTGTTCCGCATGGACCCGGAGGCCGCGCATGACCTGACGTTGCGCCTGATTGAGCGCACCCAGCACAACCTGCTGCGCCACACCTACGCGCAAGCGCGGATACACGACCCCGTAACCCTGGCCGGCTTGCGACTGCCCAACCGGGTCGGCCTGGCCGCCGGGTTGGACAAGAACGCCCGCTGCATCGCCGGCTGGGATGCCATGGGCTTTGGCTTTGTGGAGTTGGGTACGGTGACCCCTCTGGCGCAATCGGGCAACCCCAAGCCCCGCATGTTCCGCCTGCCGCAGGCCCAAGCGTTGATTAACCGCTTTGGCTTCAACAACCATGGGCTGGCACCTTTCATCGACAACGTGGCACGCGCACGCAGAATGCGTAGCCGGGACGTGGTGCTGGGGCTCAACATCGGCAAAAACGCCGCTACCCCGATGGGGCATGCCAGCGCCGATTACCTGGCCTGCCTGGCGGCGGTCTATCCCCATGCGGACTATGTGACCGTCAATATCTCCAGCCCGAATACCCAGGGCCTGCGCGGCTTGCAAAGCGACGATGCGCTGGCGCACTTGCTCGAATCGTTGGCCGAGGCGCGGGCGCAGTTGGCCCAGGTGCAGGGCCGGCGGGTACCGATTTTTGTGAAGATAGCCCCAGACTTGGACGCCACGCAAGTGCAGGCCATTGCCACGCACTTGCTGCGCTACGGGATGGACGGTGCGATTGCCACCAACACCACGCTGGAGCGCCAGGCGGTGGCGCATCTCCCTTACGGGGCTGAGGCCGGAGGTCTCTCCGGCGTGCCCGTGCGTGCGGCCAGTACCCGGGTGATTGCGGCGCTGCGGCAAGCCACCGGGGCGGACTTCCCCATCATCGGTGTGGGCGGAATTTTCAGCGGCGCCGATGCCCGCGAAAAGATCCAGGCGGGCGCGCATGCGGTGCAGATCTATAGTGGCCTCATCTACCGCGGACCGGGGCTGGTAGCCGAAATTGCGGCTGCGCTGGCAGAAAAGGACTATGCTTGAAAGAAACCATGCTGGCGGGAGAGAAGCGTCCATGAATACCGATACGAGCATCAAGGCGCGGCATGTGCGTGCGTCGTTCACCTCCCTGGACTTGAGGCCGGGCATGGCCATGCAAACCCAGCGCTTGGTCGAGGGCGCACCCAAACAGGAATCGCAGTATTTCGGAGTGATTGCAGGCCAAGGTGTGATGGTGCGCCCCCTGGGCGAGACGACGCCACGGGCGCTGCTCTCGCCGGGCGACATCTGCATGGTGCGCGGCTTTTCAGGCCGCTATGAATATTCTTTTCTATCCGAAGTGCTGCAGATCGCGCAGGAGCCGTGCACCTACGCGGTTCTGTCGCACCCGCCGTATGTGGAGGCGCGAACGGTGCGCCAGTCCTTGCGCGCCAAAGCCGCTTGGCCCACCCGTGTGATGCCGGCAGGCGCCGCCCGCTGGAATACGGTGGAGCTGGTCGATATCGGGACCGGCGGGGCCATGGTGCAAAGCGAATCGCTCCAAGCCCAGGTCGGAGATCAGGTCGAGGTGCATTTGCACTTGATGGTGGAGCGCCAGGCGCTGCCCCTCCAACTCCAGGCCATCGTGAAACATACCTCGCCCTCGCCGCTGGGCACAGCCCGGTTTTTCGGGCTGGAGTTCGTGACGCCAAGCACGCAGGATTTTCTGGCTTTGTACTATGTCACCCAATCTGCAACGGAATAAACCATGAAGCCCACCCGCAATACCGACATCAATAACCCGCCCCGCATCGCCCCCGTACCCGACTCCGCGCTGGGTCCGCCTGCGCTGGTGCAAGCGATTGCGCAGCGGCGCGGCGGAACGCTGCTGAACCTGGACCGCATGCTGCTGCGCAGCCCGGTTTTTGCGTCCGGTTGGAACGGCTTCATGGGTGCGATCCGCACGCAGTTATCGCTGGACCCCTGTTTGCGCGAACTGGCGATCTGCACCGTGGCCGTAGAAACCGATGCGGCCTATGAATGGAGCCAGCATGCCCCCGAATTTCTGGCTGCCGGTGGCAGCCAGGCGCAGCTGGATGCCCTGAAGGGTGAGGCGCCGGCGTCCAACCAACAGGCCTTTGACGCCACACAGCGTGCGGTGATTGCGCTGGCGCAAGCGATTACACGGGATGTTCGCGTGGAGGACGCAGTTTTCGGCGCGGTACAGGCGCGACTCCCTGACACCCAGCAGCAGGTCGAGTTGGTGGGCGTGATCGCCAGCTACAACATGGTGTCGCGCTTTTTAGTGGCGTTGCAGGTGCCAATGGAAAGCGATATGCCCGACACCGGCGCTTAAGCCTGCCCCATTGGGCAGGTGCTCCGCTCAGCGGGAAATCTTGACTTCGGGCACGACCACAATGGGCGTGGTGGTCACGGTTTCGACCTGCACCACGCGTTTGACCTGCCGCGAGGCGCTGGCATAAGCCATCTCAATCGACATGATCTCCAACTTGATCTGGTCGTTGTTGCTGATGGATTTATTCCCCACACGGGACATCAGGGCGTACATGTCCTGGGCCATTTTCAACAGCGGCAGCTTCTGGGGATTCCGGTCAGGGACGTCGTTGGATGTTTCACGGAACAGCTTTTCAGCGCACAACTTGGCGTCACCGGAGAGCTTGGCAACGGCCACACAGTCATCCCAATGCGCGCGGGCCGCGTCCGCCGCATTGGAGTACTGGGCCTGCGCTACACCGGCGCACAGCAGACTGAGCAGGGACAAAAAACTTCGCATGGTCGCGCCACTGTAACTTACGCGGCTTCCCGCGCACCCAGCGCCTGCTCGCGCGCCCGCGCCGCTGTCTGCCGCGCGGTATACAGACCAAAAACCGCCACCGATACCGTGACGACGAGCATCAACAATGCGGCGGCCGCATAGATAGAGGGGTTGATACCCCGACGGGCGTAGCCGAATATCACCTGGGGCAAGGTGGTCACGCCGGGGCCGGAGAGGAACTCGGAGATGACCACATCGTCAAACGACAGGGTGAATGTGAGCAACCAGGCCGCACCCAGGGCCTGGGTCATATTAGGCAGCATCACCAGAAAAAATACCGACTCGCGCCGGCACCCCAGGTCCATAGCCGCCTCTTCCAGGGTACGGTCCAGCTCCTTCAGCCGCGACTCGATGACCACCGCCGCATACGCCATTCCCAGCAGGGTGTGACCCAGAATAATGGTCAGCGCGCCACGGTCGGGCCAACCGGCCACGCGTTCAAATCCGACGAATAGCAACAGCAGCGACATGCCGATGATCACCTCCGGCATCACCAGCGGGGCGTTCAACATCGCCGACATCCAGGAGCGGCCGCGAAAAGCCCCGGAGCGCACCAACGCATAGGCCGCCAGCGTGGCCAATACGGTGGCCAGCGTGGCACTGGTGAGTGCGACTTTCAGCGACAACAAAAAACCATCCACGATACGGCGGTCTTCCATCAAAGCGCTGTACCAACGCAGGGAGAACCCGGTGAATACCGCGTCCTGGCGGGTGCTGTTGAAAGAAAAAACTACCAGGAAAGCCAGAGGCGCGTATAGGAAAACGAATACCCCGGTCAACCAGACCCCGGCAATATGGCGACTCAGCCACTGGCTCACCGGACTTGCTCCGCGGCGCTCTTGCGCGCGACCCGTTGGTTGAACCAGGCCAGCGGCGCAATAACCAGCACAATCATGGAGATTGACAGCGCGCTGGCGCGGGGCCAGTTGTTGCTGCTGAACATCTCATCCCAGACGACGCGGCCAATCATGATGTTGTCAGCCCCGCCCAGCAGTGAGGGGATGACAAACTCACCAAGGCAGGGAATAAAAACCAGAATCGAACCGGCCACAATGCCCGAGCGCGACAAAGGCACCGTGACCAGCCAGAAGGTTGTCCAGGCGCTGGCCCCCAGGTCCTGCGCGGCCTCAACCAGACGGATATCCGCTTTGACCAGGTTCGCATACAGCGGCAACACCATAAAGGGCAGGTAGACGTAGGTCATGCCGATCAACATCGAAATATCGTTGTAAAGCAACTGAACCGGTTCGTCGATCAGGCCCAGCGCCATCATGAGGCGATTCACCACACCCTGGTCCGCAAGAATGCCTTTCCAGGCATAGACGCGTAACAAAAACGAGGTCCAAAACGGCAGCATGACCATCAGCAGCAAAAGCGCCCGGTAGGCTGCGCGCGTACGGGCGAGGAAGTAGGCGAACGGGTAACCCAGCAGCAGGCACAGCGCCGTAGTCAAAAAGGCGTATCGCAGCGAGAGCGCGTAGGAGTCTAGGTACAGCGTGTCGAACCAGCCATCCTCCGGACTGCGCAGCAAGGAGATGAAGCTTTGGACCTGGACAAAGAAACCGAGTTGACCATTGACCGTGCGCAACAGCGAAGCAAAGGGGTCCAGCTGCTCGCCCATGTCGGTGATGCTGATGCGCAGCAAAATAACAAACGGCAGCGCGAAAAAAAACAGGAGCCAGCCGAACGGCAAACCCACAACCAATGGCCGCAGGCGCCCCCACATGGAGGGGCCGGATTCGGGGCGGGGGGACATCAGGTCAGGCAACAAAACGCGGGTGGCGCAAGGTCAAAAGCACCACCCGGTTGCGGATCAGACTACTTGCCCTTTTTGAACTCCGTATACACGGTGGTCATGGACTCACGCGCCGCATTGCCCAAGGCGTTGGGCGCAACCATGGTGTTCAGGGCAGCAGCATCCGGGAAGATGGACTTGTCTTGCGCCACTTCTGGCGCCAGCAAGGCGATGCTGGCTTTGTTGGCCGTCGGATAGCTCATTTCCGTGGTGTGTGCAGCAGACACTTCCGGCTTGAGGAAGTAGTTGATGAATGCCATCGCATTCCCGGGGTGCTTGGCATCTTTGGGGATGGCCAAGTTGTCAAAAAAGATCAGGCCGCCAGTGCTGGGCAGCAAGGCTTCGAGTTCGATTCCGCTCTTGTTTTCGATGGCGCGACCGCGGGCAATGTTGATATCGCCGGCCCAACCCAAAGCCACACAGGCTTTGCCGCCAGCCAGATCATCGATCATCGTGCTGGAGAACAGGCGCACATCCTTGCGGACTTTGGCCAGCATCTCACCGGCCTTCTTGTGGTCCTCCGGGTTGGCGGAATAGGCATCCAGGCCCAGGTAGTGCAGCGCGGGGGGCAGAACTTCGGTGGGGGAATCAAGGTAGGCGATGCCGCAGGACTTGAGCTTGGACGTGTACACCGGATTGAAAACCAGATCCCACGCGTTGTCCGGCATTTTCATGGCGCCCAAAGCCTTGGCGACCTTGGCCTTGTTGATAGCGACGGTGGTGAAACTCCAGGCCCAAGGAACCAGGTGGGCGTTGCCGGGGTCGACCGTTTCCAGCTTGGCCATCAGGGCCGGGTCCAGGTTCGCCGCATTGGGGATCTGCGCCTTGTCCAGTTTCATCAGCAGACCCGCGTCGATTTGCGATTTGGCGAAGACGGCCCCGGGTACCACGATGTCATAGCCCGTATTTCCCACGACCAATTTGGCCTGGAGGGCTTCATTGCTTTCGAACGTCTGGTAGTTGACCTTGATGCCCGTCTCTTTCTCAAAATTGGCCACCATATCCTTGGCGATGTAATCCGGCCAGTTGTAGATATTCAGTACTTTTTCCTCCGCCGGTGCCGCTGCCGCGGGCGCTGCGGGAGCGGTTGCCACCGGCTCTTGTTTTTTGCCGCAAGCCACCAAAGCGGCCGCCAAAGCGCAGCCTAAAAACCAATGTTTTTGCATCACAAATTCCTCAAGAAAATAGGAAAAACCGGCGTTGCGCCGCAACCCTTCGATCGCACCGTGGGCCCCTCAACGGAGGCCGTGAAGATAGCAGAAAAAGGCCAGAAAAGACCACCTTTTTGGGGATGCCGCCACCCCCGGCGGAGCGCGGGGCGCTGCCGGCGCCACCGATCCGGCGGCTGCCCCGCATCCCCGGGGCGGCTCCCCCGGTGGCACAATGGGGCTCTTGAAATCTGATTCCCACCCCCAGCCTCGCAGCCCACATGTCCAAAATCAAAGAACAATTGCTTGCCCATCTTCACAATGAAGTCTTTTGTCGCTTGGGCGTTTCACCGGTCCACGGAATCGGCGTATTTGCGGTGCGCGCAATACCGAAAGGCGAAAATCCCTTGGCGTCACGCCTCAAGTACAGGGAGGTGAAATTCTCACACGCGGAACTGAAAAAGCTTCCGCGCGGTGTGCGCAAAGAGATCGATATCTTTTGTTACTACGACAAAGACGCTATTTTTGTTCCGGAGATCGGCATGAACTCCATGAACATGGCGATTTACTTGAACCACTCCAAAGAGCCCAATGTGCGCTACCGCAAAAACGGGCAATTGAAAGCTTTGAAAGACATCAAAGTCGGCGAGGAACTTTTTCTAGACTACGACCAGAGTTACGGCGAAAAGCACACCTTCAAGTAGTGCTGCGCGCCAGGGGATTGCGGTAAATCTGGTTCCACTCCGAGCGCTTGAAATCGGTGTGCAGGGGCGACGTTTCGTCCAGAGCCAACGCGTGGTCCGGGTCGGCCAGCGCCAGGCCGTAAATGGGTTCGAAGTCCGTCACAAAAAGCGACTTGTAACCATAGTCCCCCACCGGACCCAGGTTGTAATACCGGTAGTTGTTTTTGGCGGTCCATCGGGCAGCCAGCAAGCACGCATAGATACCGGGTGAACGGTTGCGGTAGTCCGGGTTCCATTGGCAGAAGCTGCCATACACCTGGTTGCGCTGCGGCAGCACCATAGACACATCGTGTAGCACCACGTCACCATTGGGTGCGGTGACCTTGATCACCACCACTTCGAGGTCGCGGACATAGTCCACAAAGCCCTCGATTTCGCGGTCATGGATATCGTAAGAGGCGAAATGCACCTCACCGATTTCAAAAATGTACTGGGCCGTCACCTCGCGACCGGGGATCACCATTTCAGTGACTTCAAAACCCCGGAACATTTTGTCCAATTCGCGGAACTTACGCTCACGCCGCGCATCGACCCAGAAACCTGGCGCAGCCACATCGACCAAACCATACTTGTCGTTGATAGGCACGCCGTACGGACCTTCCGGTGGCAGCGCGTACACAATAAAGGGCTTGCGCGCCATCCGCAACATGTCAGGACTCACATCCACGTAGGGGCACAGCGCATCCCA
>CANFTU010000031.1 GCA_947450005.1 Comamonadaceae bacterium
CCAAACAGGTAACCGGCTGGGCGAACCACCAGGCCGCTGGCAGGGCCTTCCGTCACGATGTCGCGCACGGCCATTTCGGCTGCAATGCCGATGCCCAAGCCCAGCTTGGTGTAGGTCTTGATCACGTCCGAATCGATGGCCTCTAAAGCGATGCGGGGCGAAAGTTTGGCGGCTGCAAAAGCCGCGTCAATTTTGGTGCGGCCGGTAAATGAGGGGTGATAGGTGATCAGCGGCTCCCGCGCCACGTCCTCCAGGGTGATCAGCTCCTTCTTGACCAGCGGATGGTCTTTCGGCAGTACCAGCGTGTGTTGCCAGACGTAGCAGGGCAGGGTGACAAGTTCGTCAAAGTCGGCCAGAGATTCCGTGGCGATACCGATTTCGGCGACGTCATCGATCAGCATGCGCGCCACCTGCGCCGGCGCTGCCTGGTGCAGGCTGACATTGACCTTAGGGAACTGCTGGCGCAGCCCGGCTACCAATTCGGGCAGCACATAGCGCGCTTGGGTGTGGGTGGTGGCGATGGACAGCGTGCCGCTGTCCTGCTGGCTGAATTGCTCCCCGATGCGTCGCAAGTTGCCCACTTCGCGCAGGATCACGTCGATGCTTTTCAGGACATGCTGCCCGGGCTCTGTCACCCGTTTGAGCCGCTTTCCGTGCCTGGAGAAAATTTCTATGCCCAACTCGCTCTCGAGTTCCAAAATGGCTTTGGAAACGCCTGGTTGTGATGTGTTGAGTGCTTTGGCAGCGTCGGTCAGGTTCAAATTGCGCCTGACGGCTTCCTGCACAAACCGGAATTGATGAAGATTCATAACAAATAAAGCTAAAGAATCTCAATATTATGCAATATTGACTAGTCTAGAGGCCTTTCAAGGCAACCGAAGCGAGCATGTCCACCACCTGCGGGTCCTCGCCCACAGCGGGCATCAGTTGGAAGACCATGCTCGGGTACTGGCCCTGCAACTGCGCAAGCAATTGGGGCAGGTCTTCCCGGGCGTGTCTTCCAACGCCTAAAAACATGGGCACCACCGTGATGTGCCCGATGCCTTCGGCCGCCAATTCGGAGGCCAACTGGGGCAAATCCGGCTGACTCAATTCCAGGTAGGCGCATGCGACCCGCACTCCGGGCGATTGCCGGGCAATGGACTGGGCCACGGCTTGAATCGGCCGGTGCCACAACGGATCGCGGGAACCGTGTGCAAATAAAACCAGCGCGCGTGCCGGGGCGGCCTGCGTGACATGGTTCGCGGGGGGCGACATCAGCGTCTCCAAACCAGCCACGTAAAGGCGGAGAGTGAGAGCACGCTGTAAATCAGGCCCGGTAGCGCCGCAGCCAGCCAAGGCTGCCAGCCTTGGAGCGTAGCCATGTCACTCAGCACATTGTTCAGGAGCAAAAAGCTGATCCCCGCCATCACGCCCCCAAACACATAGACGGAGATGCCGCTGCTGCGGAAATGCAAATAGGCAAATGGAAGGGCCAGCACCACCATCACCAGGCAACTCAGCGGGTAGAAGACTTTTCTCCAAAACTGCAATTCATACTTTTGAGCCGACTGCCCGTTGTCCGCGAGATGCTGGGTGTAATGAAGCAGATCCACCGTGCCCATGTTCTCCGGTCGCAAAATAGCGGCGGAAACCATATCCGCGCTGATGCTATTGGGCCAGCGCATGGTGGACGCCTGGGAGCGGTTAATCGACGGTGACGCGGATTTTTTGTTGCCGTCAAAGGTGATCAGTCTGGCCTCGTGCAGGGTCCAGGAGCCGTCAGCGGTCACGGTGGCCCGTCGCCCGGTCATCAACGAGACGAAGTGGCTTTGCTCATCGAACTCAAATATGCGTACGTCCTGCATGCTCATGTCGGACGCGATGGACCCCACGTTCACGGCAAAGTGGTGCGCTGCCTGCTTTTCCTTCAACCATGCGCCGGTTTTGCCTTTGGTGAGATTGCCCTTGAACTGTGATTTCAAAAACTGGGCGGACCGATCAGCCAGCGGTGAGACATAGTCCCCGACAACAAAGGTGAAAACGGCAAAACCGAGGCCTAGGATGAGCAGGGTTTTCAAGGCCAGGCCGGGCCCTAAACCGCTTGTCCGCAAAATGGTGTATTCCGAACTCTTGGCAAACCGGGCCATCACAAAGACGGTGCCAATCAACACCGTGATGGGTAACAATTCGTACAAATGCGCAGGAATCAGCAAGGCCACAAAAACAAGTGCTTGCGGCACTTGGTAGCCCAGCGCACGGATCTGATTCACCGCCTTGAGTTCTTCCACAAAATCAAAGAAAAAGAACAGTGCAATAAACCCCAGGCTCACAAATGCGATCGCCCGCATGGTCTCCAGGTAAATCAGTCGCCGAACCGTATTCATCGCCAGGCACTCCACAAGGGGCGCTGCCAGGTGCCTGAGCGCAGCAGTAGCCAAGCCATGCTGAAGATAAACACGGTGCCGTGCAATCCTGTCATCACCTCGGTCACCGAGTACTGGCTGGTTTCGACGCCATTCTTTGCCAGGATCAAGCCGTTGAAATACACCACGAATGCCAACAGTGCGAAGCCGAAGTTGGTGTTGCTGCCGACCCTGGGGTTGGCCCCCGCTGCGGCAAGTGCCAAAAGGAGCAGATTGATCGCGGCAATAACCAGACCGCCCCGCCAGACCAACTCACCCAGGTGCGGCGCACTTGGCTCATCCAACAGGTGCAGTGTAGTCAGCGAGTTAGTAGGCGCGTAGTTACGCGCAGACGTATCACCGCCGCTGACGCGGATGCCCATTCTTTCAAAACTTGAAAGCGACAAAGCGTCGTTGGAGCTGGAATGTTGTAGCCGTTGCCCATGGTCCAGCACGAGATATTTGGTTCCGTCGATCTGCTCCAGATGCCCCGATGTGGCAGCCGCCACCATTTCAGAGTCCCCCGTACGGCTGACCAGAAAAACGTTTCGACCGGATGCCTGCTTACGGCCATCGCTTTCGATGAAAAACACCTGGTCTCCATTCGGCGATTCCTGGAATTTTCCCGGTTCAAAGCGTGCGATTTCGCCACGTTTTTCAAACTTGTCGCGCAGGTCCTCAATCCTCCCGTATGACCAGGGCAGGACCAAAGTGGCCAATACCAATATGGTGAGCAAGATCGGCCACGCAAACATGAAAACCGGCCGGATCAGTCCGATCGGGTTTTTCCCGGTGCCCAGCCAGATCACCATCTCGCTGTCCCGGTACATGCGCGTGATCACCGCTGTGACAGCAATGAACATGCTCAAAGAGAGGATCGTAGGGGCATCCGAAAGCACGGTGAAAGCCATGATGACCAGCACATCTGCCGGGCTGAAAACATTGCGGGAGGCATCACCGACCACCCGAATCAGGGTGATAGTCACCACAATCGTGACCAGCGCAACCAGCGTCGCGCTGAAGCTCCCTGCGAGTTCCCGGCGTAGAGAGGAATCGAATAACATCTCCTGAATATAAGGGCTGACGTATGAACTTCGACTTTCAATCCCAGGACTTGGCTGCTGCCGCGCAGGAAAAGTGCGATGCACTGCTGGTGCTCGTTCCCGATGGTGTGCGTGCCGGACGCAGCCCTTTGGATGGCTTGGTGGCCCAGGCCATCAAGGACGGCGACCTCGACACCAAGGGCGCTAAACCGCTGAGCGCCTATCGAAGCGGCCAGGTTAAAGCCGACCGTCTGGTTTTGGTGGGTATTGCCGGGGGTTCTGCGGCTCAGGTGCGTGCGGCGGTTGCATCGGCTATGGCCTTGGTCAAGTCCCCTAAATTGAAACGCCTCGTCGTGGCCTTCGCCGCGCCGGCGCAAGAGGCCGCTTTGCGCGCGGCGGCGGTCGCGGTGGCCGATGGCAGCTACGTGTTCACCCACACCAAGTCCAAGCCCACTCCCAGAACCATCACGGCTGTGCGCCTGTGCGCGCCGGAGTCGACCGTATTTGCAGTGCAGGGTCGCACGGATATTCAGCGGCGCGTCGAGGCCACCGTGGCGGGAATGGAGTTGGCCAAGGAATGGGCCAACCGGCCGGCCAACCACGCCACACCGACCTTGCTCGCTAAGGCGGCGCGCGATCTGGTGAAGGCGGCGGGCTCATCGCGCTTCACCTGCGAGGTGCTGGGCCCGGCCCAAGTGGCGAAATTGGGCATGGGCGCCTTTATGGCGGTGGCCCAAGGGTCGAGCGAGCCTTTGCGTTTCATCGTGCTGCGCTACAACGGGGCCGCCAAAACGGCGGCGCCGACCGTGTTGGTGGGCAAGGGCATTACGTTTGACAGCGGCGGTATCTCCATCAAGCCATCGTCAGAGATGGATGAGATGAAGTTTGATATGTGCGGGGCTGCGAGTGTGCTGGGTACCTTCCAAGCGCTGACCCTGCTCAAGCCCAAAATCAATGTGGTGGGATTGATCCCGAGTTGCGAAAACCTCATCAACGGGCAGGCGGTCAAGCCCGGTGATGTCGTGACCAGCATGGCCGGCCAAACCATTGAAATTCTGAATACCGATGCCGAAGGCCGTTTGATCCTGTGCGATGCCTTGACCTATGCCGAACGCTTCAAGCCCTCTGTCGTGGTCGACGTTGCGACCTTGACCGGTGCTTGCGTGGTGGCATTAGGCAGTATCCGCTCCGGCCTGTTTTCGCCGGATGATGGCTTGGCCAAGGCGTTACTGGACGCCTCTGAACGCGCCCAGGATCCGGTATGGCGCATGCCCCTGGACGAAGAGTATGCCGAAGGCCTCAAGAGCAATTTCGCCGATTTGGCAAACATTGCCGGTCGCATGGCTGGCTCGGTGACTGCCGCCAAGTTCTTGCAGCGTTTTGCCGAAAAATTCGCCTGGGCCCACTTGGACATTGCCGGCACCGCCTGGAAGTCGGGCCCACAAAAAGGTGCAACCGGTCGCCCGGTTCCGACTCTGGTGGAGTTTGTCTGCAGTCGCAGCGAAAGCCCATGACCGACGTGGTATTTCACTACGGCGTAGCCGACAAAGTGGACTACGCCATCCGCCTCGTTCGCAAGGTTGTGCGCAATGGTTTTCGGGTGCAAGTGGCGCTCGCGCCTGGGGAGCTGGCGGATTTCAGTGCCCGGCTGTGGGCAACAGGACCCGCTGCCTTCCTGGCCCATTGCGACGCCCAAGCGCCTGCATCGGTCCAGCGGCGCAGCCCGGTGCTGCTGGCTACAACTGGCGCAGACCCTGAGCCAGCCGGGGCGGTCTTGCTGAACCTCACCCACGACATGCCCCAAGATCTGCAGCGCTACCAAAAAATTCTGGAGGTCATCTCGACCGACCCGCACGACCGGCAGCAGGGCCGCGCGCGCAAGCGTGCTTATGACCATGCCCAGTGCCCGGTCGTGATGCACGACGCGGGGGCGGTACAAATGGCGGGTACGGTATGAAAAAGCCCGATACGGTCCCGACCTTGCAGCGTGCCGTTCGCAAAAGCCGGCGCGCGCCCGTTGCATTGCGACCCATGGACCCCGCCAACTCGGGCTTGGAGGCTGCACTGCACCAAGCGGTTGAAACGTTGATCCAGGAAGAAACCCAGCGCATGAGCCGCCGGGTCTTCGCCCGGTTGCCCGGGACCATCGCCGGTCTACTGGCAGTTTCCAAAGGTTGACAACTGCCGACAAGAGGCTGCTGAGCTGGGCTGGCGTTGCCCGCAGATCTCCTGTAGCATGGTCCGCTATGAGTCGACTATCACGAATTTTCCACTTGGTTTTTTTTGTTGCTGCTGCGTTCGTGGCTGGGTCCGCTGCGGCTGCCGATCCCAAAGCGCCCAAGCCCTACGAGATAGTGAGCCTGACGTGCACCCTGGACAGCCGCGACACCAATCCCACCGGTATGGGGCTCACCACCTGCCGCTTTGTCTGTGACGGCCCCGACAAGGCCAAAGTGTCGCGCGTCTACCTGTCTTCGACCGCGGTCTGCCCCAAGGTCGTGCAGGAAAAAGTCAAGCAGCTGATTCGCTGAAAACTGAGAGGCGGAATTCGATCGCTGCGGCGGCAGTTAACAGCAGAGGCGAGGTTCGTGTCACTTGCTCTGGCTACAGGATTTCAAGCAGCCTTTTAAATAGGCCTTGCAGGTTTCCTTGACCTTGTCGGTTTGTGCTTCTTTGAGGCACTTTTCCTGCTGCGCCTCGCATTGCACAGGGCAGTTTTTATCAGCGGCAAAAGCCGCCAGCGGACTGCACAGAGTCACAAGCAGTAACAGCAAGCCGGGTCGGTTCATGGTGGTTCCTTGTGTGCCGGAGTTCCATACAGTGGAACTCCACGTTACATCGCTGCTTTGAGCATCGCCCGGTAATCTTCCGCGCTGGCAATACGGGGGTTCGTTTTATGGCAGTGGTCTGCTAGCGCACCGTCGATGACCTTGTCAAAGCAATGCGGCTGCACCCCCAAGGCGGCCAGTCCAGCAGGTAGGCCCAAACGGGCGTTCATGTCCACAATGGCGAGCGCCAGCGCCTCGGCAGCCTGTGTTGCATCTTCTATGGCACCCAGTCCCATGGCATAGGCCATGCGTTGCAGACGGCGCTCACGTTGCACGGATTCCGCTTGGGCGTTGAAGCGGATCACGGCTGGCAAAAACATGGCATTCAAGGTGCCGTGGTGCAGGCGCGGGTCAACGCCGCCCAGGCTGTGGCTCAGCGAATGCACACAGCCCAGGCCTTTTTGGAAAGCCAGCGCGCCCTGGGCCGACGCGCTCATCATGTTCATCCGCGCCTCGCGGTCCTGCCCGTTGCGGGTCGCGCGCTCGATGTGCGCCCAGCCGCGCGCCAGGCCGTCCAATGCGATGCCATCGGCGGGCGGGTTAAACGGCGGGGCCATGAAGGTTTCCATGCAATGCGCAATCGCGTCCATACCAGTGGCAGCGGTCAGCAGGGGAGGCAAACCCAGCGTCAGCAGTGGATCCAGCAGGGCCACTTTGGGAACCAGATGCCAGGAATGAAAGCCCAGCTTGCGCCCGTCGTCAACGATGAGGATGGCGCCCCGGGCGACTTCGCTGCCGGTGCCGGCCGTAGTGGGCACAGCAATCAGCGGTGCAACGGCGCTTGTGATTTTGGGTGAGCCGCCTTCAATCGTGGCGTAAGTCCTGAGTGCGCCGGGGTGGGTGGCGGCGATGGCCACGCCTTTTGCGCAGTCGATCGAGGAGCCCCCGCCCAAGGCGATCAGGCCATCGCAGCGATGCGTGGCATAGAGCGCAACCGCGGCGCGCACGGCGGCCTCAGTGGGGTTGGAGGGCGTCTGGTCAAAAACCGCAACCGCCAAGGAGGGTAGTGCGTCCAGCGCCTGCTGCAAGATACCTGCGTCTTTGACACCCGCATCGGTCACGATAAGCGGACGCCGGATGTGCGCTTTGTCGCATTCCGCTGCCAGCGTTGTGAGGATGCCGAAGTCAATCTTGATCGTGGTGATGTAGAGGATTTCGGCCATGGCACACTATAAATCCTCACTCGGTCTCCACCCTTTACCCATCCATGCCACTCGCGCGCACTGACTTCCGGTTCTTGCACCGTCTGCGGGTTCGCTGGGCGGAGGTTGATCTGCAAAAGATTGTTTTCAACCCGCATTACCTGATGTACCTGGATACGGCGCTGGCCGATTACTGGCGCGCTATGGGGCTGCCCTACGAGCCCACGCTGGCCGCGCTGGGAGGCGAACTGTTCGTGAAGAAGGCCACCTTGGAATACCACGCGTCGGCGGTATATGACGACTTTTTGGATGTGGGTTTGCGCTGCGAGCGGGTAGGCAATACGTCTATCCAGCTGCAGGGCGGCATTTTCCGGGGCGATCAGTTGCTGGTGGGCGCCGATCTGGTGCACGTGTTCGCCGACCCGCTATCGCGCACCCCCCTGACGGTACCCACGGTGTTACGCCAAACCATGGAAGGGTTTGACACAGGCGCATCTGTTGTCGATGTGCAAACCGGTTGCTGGGCGGATCTGGGCGATGCGGTGCGCACTTTGCGCCCGCCCGAGGCGCAGGACCATGGCGCGCAGCATGCGGTGGTGCGCAACCGTTTGGGCCTGGCGATCGCCTCGGCCCGGCTTCTGCCGCATGCAGAGGCAGCAGACGCGGTGGTCGAGTTGCCGCTGGTAGTCGGTGCGGGCTGGGGTGAGGCCGCTGTGCGGGCCCTGGCTGCCGCTTAAAGCGGTTTTCTCACACGTCTTCCAGCAGCGCGTAAGGCAGCGGCAGCAGGCCCAGGCTGGAGCCGCCCGCGCTGCCCACAGTCAATCCACCTTGCTCAGCCGCTTGGACCTGCAGTGCGGCGATGCCGACCCAGGCCCCGGTTCCCGGCTCGGCTGCGGCCTGCGCCACAACGCCACACGCCTGCTCCGTGTCCATCGCCGAAAAAACGTCCTGCCCGGCGTGCATGGGCGCGCTGCCGCGCACGATGTAGGCACGCCGTTTCAGAATGCCCCGGAACTGGCTGCGCGCCACTACTTCCTGCCCGGGATAGCAGCCCTTTTTAAAGTTCACCCCGCCCACCGATTCGTAATTCAGCATTTGCGGAACCAGCGCCTCGAAAAGCGGCTGGCTGATGGTGGCCACGCCCGACATCACGTCCGCGTAAAGCCAGTCGTCAACGGGCAGCTGCGGCAACGCGGGGCTGCTTCCCGCCGGGCCGATCCACAGCGCGCGGTCGCAGCCTGCGCCGGGGTAAAGCTGTATGCGCGTTCCATTGGCGTCGGCGCTGAGCGCCCAGGCAGACGCTGGCGGCGCGGGTTCCGACGCCATGGGCCACACGCAACCGAAGAGCGCGAACTCCGAACTGGCGTCCTCCAGCACCGCCTTCGCCCGCAGCACAAACATGCGCAGGCGTTTGAGCGTGGTCGCCAGAAGGTCCTGGCTGCACACCAGCAGCACCGTCTGGGCGTCGGGTTTGAAGCCGATAAAGCTGGCCTGCATGCGCCCTTTAGCCGAACAAAAAGCCGCCAAGCGCGCCTGGTGGGGCGGCAGCAGCAGAAAGTCCTGGGTGAGCTGGTTGTGGATGAAATTGGCGGCGTCTGCCCCGCTGATGCGGATGACGCCAAGATGGTTCAGCGGGGCGGCGCCCGCGTTGGCGACGGAAGGGAAATCGGTCATGCAGCCAATTATGATGGCCGTCACACTTTTTGCGGGAGCGGCCCTTGGTGCGCACATGGATTCTGCGGGTTTTGACCCTTTTGTTTTGCCTGGCCTTGGCCGGCGGCGGCGTGGGCGTCTGGTGGGTTGGCCGGGTGGTGGAACTGCCCGCGGGCGGCGTCGAGTTGGAGGTCGAGCCCGGCATGGGCGCGCGCCAGGTTGCGCTGCTCATAGCGCAGTCCGGTGTGCCGCTGAATGCCGATGCGCTCTATGCGTGGTTCCGCTTGTCGGGTCAGTCGCGCCGGATTCTGGCCGGCAGCTACGGTTTTGAGAACTCGATCACGCCCTGGCAGTTGCTGGGCAAGTTGACAGGCTCGGATGTATCCGTGGGCTCTGTGACGCTGGTGGAGGGCTGGACCTTCCGCCAGGTGCGGCAGGTGCTGGCTGCCTCCGAGGGCTTGAAGCCGACCACCAAATCGCTGAGTGATGCTGAGTTGATGACCCTGCTCGGACGTCCGGGGTTGCCACCCGAGGGACGCTTTTTCCCGGACACGTACAGCTATCCGCGGGGCACCTCGGATGTCAAAGTCTTGCAACGCGCGCTGCGCGCCATGGACAAGCGATTAGATGCCGCCTGGCAGGCGCGAAGTTCGCGCACTGCATTGACATCGCCCGGTGAAGCCCTGATTTTGGCCAGCATCATTGAAAAAGAAACCGGGCGCGTGGCGGACCAGGGCCAAATATCAGCCGTCTTCAACAACCGCTTGTTTTTGGGCATGCGCCTGCAGACCGACCCCACCGTGATCTACGGGCTGGGCCCGCAGTTCAACGGCAATCTGCACAAGGCGGACCTGCAAACCGACACCCCGTTCAACACCTACACGCGTGCCGGATTGCCGCCCACGCCCATCGCCATGCCCGGGCGCACGGCCTTGCTGGCAGCGGTGCAGCCCGCCCAGTCCAAGGCGCTGTACTTTGTCGCCCGAGGCGACGGCAGCAGCCAGTTCAGCGCCACGCTGGAAGAACATAACCGCGCGGTCGACACCTACCAGCGCAAGAAGTAGCCCGCATGAACCGCCTATTCATCAGCGTTGAAGGCATTGACGGTGCCGGTAAATCCTCCCACATCGATGCCATGGCAGCAGCCTTGCGCGCAGCGGGCCATGTGGTGTGCGTCACGCGGGAGCCCGGCGGAACCCCGCTGGCCGAGCAACTGCGGCAGATGGTTTTGCACACGCCCATGGACGCTTTGACCGAGTCGCTGCTGATTTTTGCCGCCCGGCGTGACCACATTAGCCGGGTCATACAACCCGCCTTGGCGCGCGGCGACGTGGTGTTGTGCGACCGCTTCACCGATGCCACCTTCGCCTACCAGGGCGGCGGTCACGGCTTTGATCTGGATGTCTTGGGCACGCTGGAGCGCTGGGTGCAAACGCAACAGGGGCAGGATGGGCAAGCGGGCGGCGCGCTCATGCAGCCTGCGCTCACATTGTGGTTTGACCTGCCTGCGCAGGTGGCCGCCCAGCGCCTCTGCGGGGCCCGCGTGCCCGACAAGTTTGAAGCGCAACCGCAGGCCTTTTTTGAGAAGGTGATTGCCGGATACGCCCGCCGTGCCGCGCTGGAGCCGCAGCGCTTTGCGCGGATCCACGCCGACCAGACGCCCGAAGCCGTGCGCGCCGAGGTGCTGGCGGCCTTGCGCAACCGCGGGCTCTTGTCCGCATGAGCGCGCCTGCGGACCAGCCGCTTGCGCCGCCCTGGATTGCCGCCCAGGTTCCCGGGCTGATCCGCCAGCGCGGCCACGCCTGGCTGGTGCAAGGCCCGGCCGGCCTGGGGCATTACCCGCTGGCGCTGTCCCTGGCCAGTGCCTGGCTGTGCGAACAGCCCGGGCCACAAGGTGCGTGCGGCACCTGCCCGAGTTGCCACAGCATCGCAGTGCGCACCCATGCCGATTTGCGCGTGCTCATGCCCGAGACCCATTTGCTGGACTTGGGTTGGCCCCTCGGTGAAAAAGCCCAGCAGGAAATCGATGACAAAGCGCGTAAACCCAGCCGCGAGATCCGGGTCGATGCCGTGCGCGAAACCGTCGAGTTTTGCCAGCGCACCAACGCGCGCAACCGCGGCAAAGTGGTCATCGTCTTCCCGGCGGAGGACATGAACCTGGTCACCGCCAACGCCTTGCTCAAAACGCTGGAAGAGCCGCCCGGGGACACCCGCTTTGTGTTGGCCACCCAGGCTGCGCACCGCTTACTTCCCACGATTCGAAGTCGCTGCATGGTCCATACCCTGAGCTGGCCGACCGCCGGGGAGTCTGCGGCGTGGTTGTCCGCCCAGGGCGTTGCGGCGAACCAGGCTGGCGGCTTGCTGCGCGCCAGCGGCGGGCGTCCCGCCCTCGCTTTGCACATGGCGCAGTCCGGTCAGGACGCTGCGGCCTGGTCCCGGTTTCCGCGCGCCATGGCTGCGGGGGACGTGCTGGCGGTCAAAGACTGGAGCGGCGCGCAATTGGTCGACGCCCTGCAAAAACTCTGCCATGACCTGTGCGCGCTGGCCGTTGGCGCGCCGCCGCGCTATTTCGAGCCCGCTGATTTGCCGCCGCCGCCAACCCGAGAACACCTGCGCGGCTTGGGGGCGTGGGATCAGTCGTTGCGGCAGACCCGGCAGGTGGTGGACCACCCTTGGAATGCCGGGTTGATGGCCGAGGCTTTGGTCAGTGCTGCCAAAATCGCTTTGCTGGCGGCCCGTACCGGTCTTGCCAATTCCGCGCGCCGCACCAGCACGGTGGATTGAAACCAACAGGGTAGGGAAAAAATATGGCCGAGATGACCACAACCGGCGCGATGAGCGCCTCTGCTTTGCGCTCCAGCATGCTGCAATTCAGCGCGCCGAATGCGACAGCGCTCTATGCGCACTACATCAGCAAATTCCAACATGGCGGTATTTTTGTTCCCACCACCCGCGCCCTGGAGCTCGGCGCCGAGGTGATCGTGGCGTTGACCCTGCCTGAGCGCCCCGAGCGCTTCGCTATCGGCGGGCGGGTCGCCTGGGTGACCCCCGTCAATGCGCCGCATGGCCGCAGCCAGGGGGTTGGTGTGGCTTTTGAAGCCGACGACAAGTCCAAGGCCGTGCGCGCCATCATTGAGAACACCCTGGGCGATATGTTGACTTCCGGTCGCGGAACCCAGACCTTCTGAGAGCTGCTGCCGCGATGTACACCGACTCCCATTGCCATCTGAATTTCCCGGAGTTGCTGGAGCAGATCGGCGACATCCGTGCCGCCATGGCGCAGGCCGGCGTGACGCGGGCCTTGTGCATTGCCACCACGCTGGAGGCCTTTGCGCAGGTGCATGGGCTGGCGATGGACTACCCGAATTTCTGGGCCACAGTAGGTGTGCACCCCGACAGCGACGACGTGGCCGAACCCACATTCGACGATCTGGTGCAACGCGCCGCACTGCCCCGGGTGGTAGCCATCGGCGAGACCGGGCTGGACTATTACCGGCTCAACGGTCGCAGCGTGGCCGATATGGAATGGCAGCGCGAGCGTTTTCGCGTGCACATCCGCGCCGCGCGGGCAAGCGCCAAACCGCTGGTGATCCACACCCGTAGCGCCAGCGACGACACCTTAGCGATTTTGCGGGAGGAGGGCGAGGGCGCAAGTGGCGGCGCCGGTGGCGTGTTCCATTGCTTCACCGAGACCCGCGCAGTGGCCACGGCCGCGCTGGACATGGGCTTTTACATCTCGTTTTCTGGCATTCTGACTTTCAAGACCGCGCAGGATTTGCGCGAGGTGGCCGCGCTGGTCCCGATGGATCGGCTGCTCATTGAGACCGACAGCCCCTATCTGGCACCCGTTCCGTACCGCGGCAAAACCAATAACCCGTCCTACGTGCCCTGGGTGGCCAAGCAGTTGGCGGAGATCAAAGGCTGCAGCCCGCAGGCGATTGGTGAGCAGACGAGCCGCAATTTCGATGCGCTTTTTGCCGGGGTTTTGGCGTGAGAAAAGCCCTGAAAAATACCGTTTATCTGTATGTTTTGCTTGGGTTTTTTTGGGTTCACGCCGGAAGCTATGAAGATTTTTTTGAAGCCATCAAAAAGGACGATGCGGCGAGCGTTGCGGTCCTGCTGGCCAGGGGCATTGACCCCAACACGCTGGGACCCGAGGGTTTGACGGGCCTGTTCCTGGCGGCGCGCAGCGGCGCGGGCAAGGTGGCCAACGTATTGTTGAATGCGCCCGATGCCGATGTGGAATGCCGCAACACCGTTGATGAGAGCCCCCTGATGCTGGCGGCGCTGCGCGGTGACCTGCCGTTGGCGCGCGCGTTGATTGCCCGCGACGCCGATGTCAACAAACCCGGTTGGACACCGCTGCATTACGCGGCCTCACGCGGGCAGCTTGCCGTGATTGATTTGCTGCTCGAACACAACGCTTACATCGACGCCGAGTCGCCCAACGGCACGACACCGCTGATGATGGCCGCCGGCTACGGCAGCGCCCAAGCCACCCGCGCGCTGCTGCAAGCGGGCGCGGACGCCACACCCCAAAACGCCGAAGGTATGACAGCCTTGGACTTTGCCCTGGCTTTTGGCAAATCCGAATCGGCCTCCGTGCTGCGGGCTGCCGCTGCCACGTCGCAGCGCTAGTCCGTTAAAAACAAGTCGTGCTGCGCCGGTTCGGCGGGCGCGTCGGCCAAGGCTGCAGCGTCTTGCGTGCGCAGCAAACTGCCCACCCGCACCCCGAGCAAGCGCAGCCGCTGGTTCAGCGGCGCACGCTTGAGCGCCTGGCCCGCCGCATGGCGGATGGCGGTGGCCTGGTCAGTGTAGCCGCTGATTGTCTGGTCGCGCGTGGCGATGCGAAAGTCTGTGAAGCGCAGCTTCACGCCGATGGTGCGGCCCACATAGCCTTTGCGTTGCAAATCGGCCGCCACCTGCTCACACAGCCTGGTGAAGATCGCGCCGAGTTCCGCGCGGTCGCGCACCGCGTGCAGGTCGCGATCAAACGTTGTCTCGCGGCTCATGCTCACCGGCTCGCTGCTGGTGTGCACCGCGCTGTGGTCGCGCCCGTGCGCTGCTGCGTGCAGCCAGGCGCCGGTTTTGGGGCCGAAGTGCTGTGCCAGCGCAGCGGCTTCGGCGCTGGCGAGCTGGCCGATGGTGTGTATGCCCAGCGCCTGCAAGCGCGCGTCCGCTTTGGGGCCGATGCCGTTGATCTTGCGGCAGGCCAGCGGCCAAATGGCGCTTTGTAAATCTTCTTCCATGACCACGGAAATGCCGTTGGGCTTGTTGAATTCGCTGGCCATTTTGGCCAGCAGTTTGTTGGGCGCCACGCCCACCGAACAGGTCAGGCCCGTGTCTTCAAAAATCGCTTTTTGGATAAGGCGCGCCAGCACCCGCCCTCCTTCACGCTGGCCGCCGGGTACGTCGGTGAAGTCGATGTACACCTCGTCCACGCCCCGGTTTTCCATGACCGGCGCAATCTCGGTGATGATGGCCTTAAAGCGCTGCGAATAGTGCCGGTACTGCGTAAAGTCCACCGGCAGTAAAACCGCCTGCGGACACAGCTGCGCAGCCTTCATCAAGCCCATGGCCGAGCCCACACCGAACTGGCGCGCCGCGTAGGTGGCCGTGGTGATCACGCCGCGCCCGGTGTAGTCGCGCAGCACCGGAAATTCAGCGACCGGAATCTCGTGCAAAGCCCGACCCTGGTCGCTCTGTATCAGGTCCTCGTCGACCTTGCGCCGCCCGCCGCCAATCACCACCGGCAGGCCTTTGAGCTGCGGGTAGCGCAGCAACTCCACCGACGCGTAAAACGCGTCCATGTCCAGGTGCGCGATGCGGCGCAAGGGCAGGTCTGTCACGCCAGCGGCTCCCTGTCCTGCGCTGGGTTCGGTGGTTCGGGGCTTAGCCCGCAGTCGGGAAGGTTCCGGGCAGCAAGATGTTGCGGTCCACGTTCTGGATATTGGTGTGCCCGCAAAACGCCATGGTGATGTCCAGCTCTTTGTGGATGATCTGCAGCGCCTTGGTGACGCCCGCTTCGCCCATCGCGCCCAGGCCGTAGACCATCGCGCGGCCGATCAACGTGCCGCGTGCGCCCAGTGCCCAGGCTTTGAGCACGTCCTGCCCGCTGCGGATGCCGCCGTCCATCCACACCTCGATGTCCGAGCCCACCGCCGCCACGATGGCTGGCAGCGCCTCGATGCTGGACTGCGCACCGTCCAACTGCCGTCCGCCGTGGTTGCTGACCACCAGCGCATCGGCCCCGCTGGCCACGGCCAGCTTGGCGTCTTCCACGTCTTGAATGCCTTTCAAGATCAGCTTGCCGCCCCATTTTTCTTTGACCCAGGCAATGTCAGCCCACGACAGGCGCGGGTCAAATTGCTCATTGGTCCAGGCAGACAGCGAGTTCATGTCGCTCACGCCCTTGACGTGGCCGACCAGATTGCCAAAAGTGTGGCGGCGCGTGCCCGCCATGCCGAGGCACCAGCGCGGCTTGGTCATGAGGTTGATGATGTTGGCAATCGTGGGGCGGGGCGGAGCGGTCAGGCCGTTTTTCAGGTCTTTGTGGCGCTGGCCGATCACCTGCAAGTCCAAGGTGAGCACCAGCGCGCTGCAACCGGCTTTGCGCACCCGCTCAATCATGTTCACCATGGCCTGGCGGTCGCGCATCATGTAGAGCTGGAACATAAAGGGCGCGCGGGTGTTGGC